>RGMU01000001.1 GCA_010021705.1 Chitinophagia bacterium
TTAGCGTATAGCTAAGCGATAGCCCCGCATCACGCGCTGTGGTAGCTAAAATATCTTTTAAAACCTTTTGCATATTTGAGCACATAGCAAATCTATGAGGGTCGGCGCGGAGGAAGTAAGTACGGCGCGTGGTAGTGCTACCACCACCGGTAGAGCTAAAGGTTACTTTGCGGATGCAAACGTTAGTAATGTCTGCAATATACAAATTACCGGAGACATCTACGGCTACGCCAATGGGATCGGCAAGGCTTGCCGCAGTAGCGGCACCTCCATCACCACTATACCCATAACTACCATTACCCGCAATTGTGGTTATAACCCCGCTTGTATTCACTTTACGGATACGATGATTATGGGCATCTGCAATATAAACATTACCGGAGGCATCTACGGCTACGCCTTGGGGATTATATAGGCTTGCAGCCGTAGCGGCACCTCCATCGCCACTATAACCATTACTACCATTACCCGCTATAGTGCTGATAACCCCGCTTGTGTTCACTTTGCGGATACGATAATTGTAATAGTCTGCAAAATATACATTACCGGAGGCATCTACGGCTACGCCGTTGGGGCTACGAAGGCTTGCAGCAGTAGCAGCACCGCCATCGCCACTGTAACCATTACTACCATTACCGGCAATGGTGCTGATAATCCCGCTTGTGTTCACTTTGCGGATGCGATTGTCATTGTATGAAATATACACATTGCCGGAGGCATCTACGGCTACGCCGTAGGGATAATATAGGCTTGCAGCCGTAGCGGCACCGCCATCGCCACTATACCCATAACTACTACCATTACCCGCTATAGTGCTGATAATCCCGCTTGTGTTCACTTTGCGGATGCGATTGTTATGAGTGTCGGCAATATAAACATTGCCGGAGGCATCTACGGCTACGCAGACAGGCTCATTAAGGCTTGCAGCCGTAGCGGCACCGCCGTCTCCGCTGTACCTACCGGATCCCCCACTGCCATAGCCATCACCGGCTATGGTGCTGATAATCCCACTGGTATTCACTTTGCGGATGCAATGGTCATCACGGTCTGCAATATACACATTACCGGAGGCATCTACGGCTACGCCGAAGGGATTGCTAAGACCAGCCGCCGTAGCCGCACCGCCATCGCCGCTAAAACCATGACTACCGTTACCGGCTATGGTGCTAATAACCTGCGCCTTAGCCCCCAGCGTACCGGCTAAGAAAAAGACGCTTAAAAGTAGTACTTTGCGAATTTCAGCCATCGCGGGGGAGGTATTCAGTTTAAATTTTCTGTGTAGCATGATTGATTAAATTTGCGGTAAATTTAGACGTAGAAATTATAACTTGCAAGTGGTTACAAAAAGATAATGTACTACAAATAATCCACGCTATTCTTTCAACAAATCTTCTATATCGTCATCACCGCTAAGGTTGTTGCTGTGGTTTAATATTTTAGGGTATTTATGGGCTACAAAGCGGCTCATGGGTTTTACGGTAAACCGCTTGGGGTTGGGTAGGCAGGCTATTATTTGGGCAGCTTCCGTGGCATTAAGTGCCTTGGCGGGCTTATGAAAATAGGCTTGTGATGCTGCCTCTATGCCGTAAATGCCGGGACCCATTTCTATCACATTAAGATACACTTCCAATATGCGCTGCTTGCCCCATATCCATTCAATAAGCTGTGTGTAAACAAATTCGGGTGCTTTTCTTACATACCTAAACACACCCTTGCCCTGCCATAAAAACACATTTTTTGCCGTTTGCTGGCTTATCGTGCTGGCACCTGCCCCTTTGGGCACTTTTTGCTTGCGCCTGCCTCTTTGCTTGCCTTGCAGGCTTTTATCCATAGCCTCCCAATCAAAGCCCCCGTGTTCGGCAAATCGCTGGTCTTCGCTGGCAAGGGCTGCCAATTTTACGCAGCGCGGTATTGCGCTCCACCCCACATAGCTACGCTTAATGCCTCCGTAGGCTATGGCATCGCCTATTTGGGTAATGGTGATAGGGGGCATCAGCCACTTACACAGCACCAAATACACCACCGATGACAAAAAGAGCCACCCTATAATACGTAATATTCTTAATAGCAGTTTTTTCATATTAAAACTATTTCTATATTTGCATCCCAGTAGCAATTAACCGGCAAATATTAGCATTGCCTCCACTTATTATCTCTATTTCCTTGCGGGCAAAAATAAGAGCTTAAAAAATTTCCGCCTCAAAAATATACTCTAATATACCCTTTATTGTTTATTATTTCTTATATATCCTTTTCTTAAAGGGAGGGGTAAATCGTAGAAATAACACAAATGTAAAAAATACGTAATATGTAGTTGAACTGCATATAGTAGTTTTGCAGCGCAATTAACAAGTTAAGACAAGATAACAACAACATGACCCAGGAAACTATTCAAAATGCCATTAAAGCTATTATGGCTTCTATGATAGCAGCAGGCGAAGCTTTTTTGACAACAAGCGAAATGGAGCACATTATCCTTTTTAAGCAGGATATGAAAAGTATTCGTTCCTTTGTTGACACCGTGAGGCTACACAGGGGCGAAAAAGGCTTACACTTAGGCGACCCTGCCAAAAAAATGTATAAAATAGCAGGAGGCATTATAGAACATGAAGACGAGATAGCCGAAGAGAAAAAGAAAAGTGCCGGTAGTGTAAAAATTAGCAAATTAGAGGATAATAAAAAAATACTAATAGAGGAATGGAAAAACTGCTTTTCTGTATCGGCACTGCAAAAGTTAGAAAAGCAACTTTGCGACTATGATTATGGTAAAGTGCCGGAATTTGTGCTCCAAAATTTCTTAAAAAGAGCTTCCGTTGCCGATAAATAACCGATAACCCGGAGTAAGATTAGTGCACCCATTAAGCGTTGGTAGGCAAGCCGGAATTGTCCAATTATTCCCCTATCTTTACGCAATAATCGCTCTGTTGCACTGCAACGCAACAATTCGTTTATCTACTTTGTATTTATGAAGCAGTTAGATGAAGAAGCAGGAATATTTATTGCTGTAGTAATAGCTATTCTATAAATAAGTTAAGAGGCGATTTACAGTAGGGGTTTATATATAAATGCTGCAACAAGAGTTAAAAATCACACAATATAAAATAAGTAATGGAAATAGCCGATGTATTAAAAACTGCCACGCTTTATGCCGGCAACATTATTCAAAGCCACTTTAACGGTAGTTTTGACATTGCGCATAAAGAAGGTATCAACAACTTGGTAACGGAAATTGACCTGCTATGCGAGCAAAAAATAATAGCCACTATTAAGCAGTTTTTTCCGCAACATAGCATTATTAGCGAAGAGAGCGGAAAGCATATACAACACAGCGAATATCAATGGATTATAGACCCGATAGACGGCACGGTCAATTTTGCTCACGGTATTCCGCTATGCTGTGTAAGCATTGGTGTGTTGCATAACAATGAGTTGCTTTGCGGGGCTGTGTATAACCCCATGATGAACGAATTTTTTTATGCCCATAAGGGGCAAGGAGCTACCCTTAACGGCAATAAAATAAGTGTATCTTCAAAAACCGACTTTGACAAAGCCTGCTTGGTAACGGGCTTCCCTTACAAGTGGCCTGATGATAGTAAAGAACATCCAATAAAGGTATTTGAACGTTTTATACAGCAAGGGCTACCGGTTAGGCGTTTAGGGTCGGCGGCAATAGACCTTTGCTGGGTGGCTTGTGGCAGGTTTGACGGCTTTTGGGAATACAACCTTAGCCCGTGGGATGTGGCAGCCGGATACCTGATAGTAGAAGAAGCCGGAGGCAAAGTAAGTGCCTTTAATGGCTCTGCCTATAGCGTGTATGACAAAGAAACCCTTGCTACCAATGGGCACATTCACCAAGCCATGTTAGATAAGATAAATAATAGCAGATAAGTTGGTTAGCTCTAAAAACAAAAAAGTACCTTAAAAGGTACTTTGATAAGCGGGAGGCTGAAGGGTCTCGAACCCTCGACCCTCAGAACCACAATCTGATGCTCTAACCAACTGAGCTACAGCCTCCATGTTACTTTGGGAGCGCAAAGATACAATAATTTGATGTTTATACCAACATTCTGCCCTTAAATTTTATTTTTTTCCGCACCGTTGCTCTATAAAGTCGCTTGTGGTGAGCAGAAGGTCGTAAGGGAGTTTGCAATCGGGGTCTGTGGCATCATATCTGCCTATAGATGCCCACTTCATAAAGCACCTTTCCTCCCCCGCAATATTTACCTCAAAATGCACGCCGTCTCGCTTGTGCACTTCTATTATGGCAATGGCTAAACGCTTGCCTGCGTGTACAATTTCTCCGGTATAGCTTCTGGGCATAGCAAGATATGTTTAATGGTACTATATTTATGTAGGAAAACAACACCTAATGGGCGTAGTTTTCGGTACAAAGCTAAAAAGGATATTGTAAAAAAGCGGTCAGGATATTTCCATGACCGCTTTTTAATATTTGCAATGTTAATTTTTGCTTATTTTTGTGTACCAATAGCTACTTGAGAGTGTTCTACTACCGGTTTTATGCTTGCCTTTTTGGCAGGGTTTACAGTGGCTATTGTAGGGGCTATTACAAGAGCTACAATAGACATCAACTTAATTAAAATGTTCATAGACGGACCTGATGTATCCTTGAACGGGTCGCCTACTGTATCACCGGTTACAGATGCTTTGTGTGGTTCAGATTTTTTATAGTATATCTGTCCGTTAATTTCTACACCTTTTTCAAATGATTTTTTGGCATTATCCCATGCACCTCCTGCATTGTTTTGGAACATACCCATCAACACACCACAAACCGTGGCACCGGCTAAAAAGCCACCTAACGACTCGGCACCTAAGCCGGGCATAAAGCCAATGATAATAGGAGATATAATAGCAATGGCACCCGGAGCTATCATTTTGCGAATGGAGGCTTGGGTTGATATGGCTACACACTTATCGTATTCAGGTTTGCCGGTACCCTCCATAATGCCGGGAATGGTTCTAAATTGACGGCGAACTTCTTCTACCATGCTCATCGCAGCTTCGCCTACGGCGCGTATCGCTAAAGAAGAGAAGATGAACGGTATCATACCGCCTACAAACAGGCATGCTAATACGTTGGCTTTGTAAATGTCAATACCCTGAATACCGGCAACGCCCACAAAAGCAGCAAATAGAGCCAAAGCAGTTAAGGCAGCAGAGGCTATGGCAAAGCCTTTACCGGTGGCAGCTGTGGTGTTGCCTACTGCGTCTAATATATCGGTTTTTTCACGCACTTCTTTGGGTAATTCGCTCATTTCAGCTATACCGCCTGCGTTGTCGGCAATAGGACCAAAAGCGTCTATGGCAAGCTGCATGGCTGTTGTTGCCATCATACCTGCTGCGGCTATTGCAACGCCGTATAAGCCTGCACAAAGATAAGAACCCCATATACCGCCTGCCAATACTATAATGGGCAATAGGGTACTTTCCATACCCACAGCCAAGCCGCCTATTATATTAGTAGCGTGCCCCGTGCTGGACTGTCTAATTATACTTAATACGGGGCGTTTACCCATAGCGGTATAATATTCGGTTATCATGCTCATTAGTGTACCCACCACTAAGCCCACCATTATAGCACCAAATACGCCACCACGTGTAAACGAGATGCCTCTAAGCTCCATACTGCCATCGGGGAGTATATAGTTAACTAAAAAATAGCAGCCAACAGCCGTAAGCACAATAGAACCCCAGTTGCCCATGTTCAACGCATTTTGAACGGCTTGTGCGCTTAGCTTGGCACTGTCTGATATGCGCACAAACAGCGTGCCTATCATAGAAAATAAAATGCCAAAGCCGGCTATCAACATCGGAAGCAAAATGGGGGAATAACCGCCAAAGTTGTCGCCGGAGGCGATTACTTCACGCCCCAACACCATTGTGGCTAATACAGTTGCCACATAAGAGCCAAATAGGTCGGCACCCATACCTGCCACATCACCTACGTTATCGCCCACGTTGTCGGCAATGGTGGCGGGGTTGCGGGGGTCATCTTCCGGTATGCCGGCTTCTACTTTACCCACAAGGTCTGCCCCTACGTCTGCGGCTTTGGTGTATATACCGCCACCCACACGTGCAAAAAGCGCAATGCTTTCTGCACCTAAAGAGAAGCCGGTAAGCACCTCAATGGTACGTTCCATTTCTTCGCTGTTTACGCTTGCATCTTTGGCAAATATCATTTTTAGAATGATAAATAAACTACCTAAGCCAAGCACGGCTAATCCTGCCACGCCCAAGCCCATTACCGAACCACCGCCAAACGAAATGTTTAACGCTTTGGAAAGGCTGGTTTTAGCAGCTTCTGCCGTTCTAACGTTTGCCTTTGTGGCTATGCGCATACCTATAAAGCCTGCCAATGCACTTAGCACTGCGCCTATCACAAAAGCACCCGCTATCATGGGGCTAGATTTGGGGTTGCTGCTACCCATTATGCCTAATAAAATGGAGGCTATTAGCACAAAGCCTCCCAATATTTTGTATTCTGCTTGCAAAAATGCCATAGCACCTTCGGCTATATAGGTAGAAATTTCTTTCATGCGTTCATTGCCGGCACTATGCTTTGTAACCCATGCACCCTTTACCGCTGTGTAAAGCAATGCAACAGCACCAAATACGGGCACCAAATAGAACAAAGAATTCATCATAAGTATGTAATGATTGTATAATTATCGGTTAATTGCGCGCAAAGATAGTAGTTTGAACCAATAATTTATAGATGTGGTAATGTAAACAGATAGAAACCTCAATACTATAATTAATAGGTGTAAAATAAACCTTAGTTAATGTGGCTTTATATTGCTGGGCGAAGCTCACAAGTTTTAGCCAAACGAAGGGTATGTTTATGGCTGTAACAACCCATAACCGTTTCCATTTCCCTACTCCACAATAGTCATTTCGTTGAGTAACCTGCCCGCACCGCCAAATTTGTCTATAATAAATAAGGTGTAGCGAATGTCAACGGCTATGTTGCGGCAGCGGCGGAGGTCAAACCAATAGTCGCTCATGGTGCCTTCGTAGGTGCGGTCAAAGTTTGTGCCTATCAATTCGCCTTTGCTGTTCAGCACGGGGCTGCCGGAGTTGCCACCGGTGGTGTGGTTGGTGGCTACAAACGCAACGGGCACTGTGCCTTCTGCGGTTTTCCACCTGCCATAGTCTTTTTTATCGTGTAGGTCTATGAGCTTAAAGGGGGCATTATACCAGCTAACAGAGGGGTTGTGGTGGGCTACTACATCGTCAATATTAGTTTGCCATTGATACTTTTTGCGCTTGCCATCCGGCTTTAAGCCCGACACATTGCCGTAGGCTAAGCGAAGGGTAAAGTTGGCATCCGGAAAAAAGTCTTTGGCAGTGTCATACGCCATTTGCGCCTTCATGTATAGGCGGTTTAGGTAGCGTTTTTGCTTGTAGTAGGCTTGTATGCCCGGGGTAACGTTTTGCTTGCGATAGTTGGCTATGGCACTAAACAACTGCCATCCGGGGTCGTTTATCAGCTTGTTGCTGTCGTCCAAATAGGCATTTTCGGCAAACCGCTTGAGGAGCAATCCGTTGGCAAAAATAGAATTTTGGAACACTACCTTAGCCCACTTTTTGTAGTTTTTCTTATACAGTTTGTGCTTTCTCACATAAAAATCAGGCATTTGTTTTTTGCAATTTTTAATGTAGAGTGGCATCAGGGCTTCAAACAGAGCTTGGTCGGTGGCGGGGTCGTAGTTTTTGTAAAAGCCGTCAAGTGCGGTTACATATTTTTTGAGCGAATCTTCCAGTAGCAGGGCATTGGGTGCTTTTCTAAAGGCAGCGAGCATTTTTTCGCCATTGGCAGCCACTTGCAGCAGTTCAATAGCCATTAGGTCTTCGTTAATGTGCCTGTCCACAAATAGCAAGTCTTCTGCGTTGTTGGCTATGCGTTTGAGTGCAGGGAGTAGCGTATCTGCATAAGGGAAGGCATTTTGTGCGCTTGCCCACTTTTGAAAACCGGCTTCATATTTACGCTTCTTTTTAGCAGCTTTGTTAATTTCTAAGCCGCGCACTTCACCCTGCCATTTTTTCCAGCCATTGGCTACGCCTGCACGCTTAGATGTATATTTTAAGAAAATATTTCTGTCGGCATCCATGTGCTTTGTCCACACGTCCAATTTTTTAGTGCGTGCTTCTATGCTAATAGGGTCTAATATTTGGTAAACGTGCTTTAGCTCATAGCTGGAGATGTACTCTTGCGTGGAGCCGGGATAGCCATATACCATTGTAAAGTCGCCTTCGTGATAGCCGTGTGCATTAAGGGTAAAATATACTTGGGGCTGAAAGGGCACATTAGAGGCGGAATAAGGGGCGGGTTGGTTTTCGGTGTTTACGTAAATGCGAAACATAGAAAAGTCGCCGGTATGGCGGGGCCACACCCAGTTTTCGTCATCACCGCCAAAGCTACCTATGCTATTGGGCGGGAAGGCTACAAGGCGAATGTCTTTATACACTTCTCTGATAGACACCCAATATTGGTTACCGTTATAATAGGGCTGTATTAGGGCATCTAAGCCTGTTTGTGTTTTATATTTTTCTTCTAAATTGTGAATGCGCTCTGCAATTTTTACCTCGCGTTCGCTGTCGTTAATTATATCGGGAATACCGTTTAATACTTCATTGGTAACGTCTTCTACTTTGCGGGTGATTGTAACCGTTAGTCCGGGGCAGGGCAATTCTTCAGTATTGGTCTTTGCAAAAAAACCATTTGCAAAATAGTCTTTTTCGGGAGAGCTAAGCCCTTGCACCGTTCCGTAGGCGCAGTGGTGGTTGGTGAGTAGCAGCCCATTTTTAGAAATTATTTCACCGGTGCAGCCACTGCCAAACTGCACCACCGCATTGTTTAGCCCCGTGCCGGCTCTGTTATAAATAGCCGATGCGGGTATTTCCAAGCCCATTTCGCGCATGAGTGGCTCTTGCTTATTTAACAGTGCGGGTAGCCACATACCGCCCCGTGCCATAGCAGGACAAATGCTAAATAATTGATAAAAAAAGAATGCCAATATGGCTTTAGAGTACATTTTCTGAACCGATATATTAACGCGTAGCATAAGTAGAAAACCAAAAAACGAAATAAATGTACAACATTGTGAACAAATTACGTAATTGTGCGTATATTAGCCGATTATTAGAGAATTTCTTGACCGGAAATATGAAAAAGTGTATTCTATATGTACTTGCGTGCCTGTTTTTTCTGCATAATGCAGCGCAGGCGCAAACATTGTTTATAGCACCGGACACCGTGTGTGTGCGTCAGCAACTCCATTTAAACAGCACCATTTTTGGTGCCGCTAATTACTATTGGGGTTTCTGCTCCGGCGACCTTATTAACCCGCCTGTGGGTAGCAACATGCGCAATCGCTTTAACTTTAAGGACGCAGCTAACATAGAAATTGTTAAAGACCATGACGGCTTGTATTACGGATTTGTGGTAAATGCCGCAACCGATGAATTTATGAGGCTCAACTTTGGAACAAGCCTTAACAATACACCTACCGTTACCAACATGGGTAACCTTACCAATGGCTTGCCTCATCATCCAACCTCTTTATTTATACTTTACGATAAAACTTATGGTAATTGGCATGTGTTTGTATCAGGCGGGTATAATAGGGCGGAGTCAAATTTAGCACGTATAGATTTTGGTGCAAGTTTATCTAACAGTGCGCCTAATATTGCCCGTTTTGGCAATTTTGGCAATATATTAAATGGTCCTAAAGGCATATTTGTTGCTCAAGAGCCTACTGATAACAAATGGTATGGCTTTGTGGTAAACCGTTTTAATAGCCGCCTTATTAGGTTAGATTTTGGGCTCAATGTTTCAAACACGCCTATTTATACCGACTTAGGCAATCCCACCGATGCCGTAACCTCTTTACCGGTGCTTAACTTGCCTACTGATGCCGCAGGTATATTAGACAGAGGGAATTGGTTTTTGTTTGTTACCAATAGGGGCAACAACACCGTTGCGCGGATACAAATTGGTAGCACCTTATTTACTATTCCCCCTAACACCGGTGCCGGCACAGCCCGCAACTTAGGCGACTTTAACTTTCGTGTCATTGAGCCGTCTTCTATCAGCCTTACCCGCGACTGTAACGACCTTGTAGCCTATATTACCGACAGCACCACAAGCCAATTAGTAAAAATATCGTCTAACTCTGCTGCCGGAGTTTTTACGCCTGTTACTTATAGCGTGATAGGCGGTATGAATTTTCCGGACTGTATTACAAGTGTGATACGCGATGTAGATGACCTTTATGCCTTTGTTACCAATCACGGAGACAGCTCGCTAACTAAGTTACTTATTAACCACTGCACCAACTCTACCATACCTTCGTTTACTGAAGTTACGCCCCCACCTTATTTCTATACCACACCCGGACTGTATAATGTGTATTATGTAGTGAATCAGGGCTTGCCTACCATGAGAAGCGAGTGTAAGCAAATAAGGGTATTACCCATTCCTAACATCTTTATGAACCAAGACACTACAATATGCCTTAACGACACCATTCAGCTACATGCCATTTCTAACTATGCCGACTCTTTTGTATGGAATCCGGTATATAATATAGATACAGCCTATAACCATAACGATACGGTTAGGGTATGGCCCCGCTACTCTTATGCCTACGGCTTGTGGATACGC
Source organism: Chitinophagia bacterium (assembly GCA_010021705.1). Classification (GTDB taxonomy): domain Bacteria; phylum Bacteroidota; class Bacteroidia; order Chitinophagales; family Chitinophagaceae; genus RGMU01. The sequence continues at coordinate 10,688 of RGMU01000001.1, forward strand.
TATCCTGATGGCTGTACCGTAGATACGGTGATACGCGTAAAGGTAATAAAAGTAGTAGCCGATGCCGGCCCGGATAGAACCATATTAGATGGAGCCACTACCACATTGGGCGGACCTAACACCACCCTTACGGGCAATGTAGGCTATCAATGGAGTCCTAATTTCTATTTAGGTAATGCTACCACACCCTATACACATGCCAACCCGCACAGTGATATAAGCTATGTGCTACAAGTAACATTGCTTGACGACAGGTTTACGTGCCGAGCTTATGACACGGTAGTAGTGCACGTGAATTGTGGTGATATTTACCTGCCCAATGTGTTTAGACCGGGTAGCGATGTGGCTGCCAACAAAAAATTTGGTATACAAAACGTTATGCTAACACACCTAAACTATTTCCGCATTTTTGACCGCTGGGGCAATATGGTATTCCAAACCACCAACCCTGCCGAAGCATGGGACGGTACATACCTTACCGAACCTATGCCGCAAGGCGTTTATACATGGATAGCCGACGGCTATTGTGACTCAGGCAAGCCCGTTAAAAAGGCAGGCAACGTAACCTTAATGCGATAAATATTAATGATAAAGTAACTTAAACGAAGGGGTGCTTGCGATATGCGTAAGTGCCCTTTTTTATAAATCTAATATACAGATATGCCGATAGAACTTGCAGCATACAACTTATGGGCAAACAGCCTTATTGCCAATACCATTGCTCAAATAAGCGATACAGATTACAGAAAACACATAGGCAGTAGCTTTGCCAGTATTAGCCAAACGGTAGCTCACCTATATGCGGCAGAGCAACTATGGTATAACCGCTTTGTGCAACCGGAAAAGGCTATTTGGGATGAGGCAAATTTTCCGCAGGAACAACAGGCAGGCTTAACGGCATGGATAGGTGCTTCCCGACAATTTGCCAACTACGCAACAGGCTTAGTACCGGCTCAATTAGATGACATTATAGCCTATACAGACCTTAAAGGTAATTCTCATAATGATAGCTTAAAAGTGCTTTTGCAGCACGTGTTTAACCATTCTACCCACCACCGCGGGCAGTTAGTAACCATGCTACGCATAGCAGGCGCAACCACCATGCCCCGTACCGACTTTATTGCCTACCACCGGAAATGAAGAGTAGATAGGTATAAAAAAAGGGGCTATCATAGAGAAATAGCCCCTTGATATTTATGTGCCTTACCCTACGGTGTTAGGCAAGTACTACTACTTTGTTAGTTTTTATTTCGCTGGTGCTATCTTCTACTTCATCGTCGTCATCATCTTCGTCTATATCATCGTCATCGTCAAAGTAGTCATCGTCATCGTCGTCATCAAAATCATCGTCGTCAAGGTCTTCGTCATATTCATCTTCGTCAGCGTCTTCATCGCTGGCATAAGGTGATAGACTGTCTTCAACGCAGATAATTACCTGTACGTTTTCTTCGTTTTTGAACAAGCCTTTAAGGTGTTCTAATTGTTCCGCGGTTAATTCGGAAAGCTGCATTTGTAGTGTTGCTTGCATATCTGTATTTTTTTGACAAATATAGTAATGTTCTGCAAAAATGTAACCTATCGGATAAATATTTTTTCTATGATAGATTTTAGGGATGTTTTATGCGTTTAAGACTGTTCTAAACGCTACTTATAAACCTGACTTTGCAGCTAATAGTTACATCTACTTTTTAGGCAAAGCACCATAGTCGGATAGTAAAGCGTGCATCAGGTTCAGGCGTTGGGTCATCATGGCTTCCATTGTTAGCTCATGGTTGGTAGAAAAGTTCATGGCAAAGAAATAGGGGTAGTTGCGCACATTGCCTTTGTTCATGCTACCTTCTTGTTCTTTTACCTTTACTATGCGTTCTACAATGCCAACTATCCAGTAAACATTGCTCACGGTGTTAGTGCCGGTTTTGTAATAGAGCCTATACTCGGGGGTTTCTTCCATTAGCATTATGGTTTTTACAATGCGCTGTGTGCGTTCTGCAAAAGGGAGTTCGTGAAAATACATTTTTTTAAGGAAGCCTAACTGTTCGTCTGCCGATATTTGTAGCGTATCATTAAGCCAAAATTCATCTATTTTGCCGGCGCAGCTATGGCTACCATATTTTACTGTGTCTAAAAATCCCTTCATGCGGGCATAGCCCACTCTGCGGGCTATTTCTTGATAATAAGGCAGGCAGCTAACCTTAAAGGCTTCACGCATGGTAAGGTCTTTGTCCCAAGTGGGGCGGCGGGGGATGCTGTCCCATTTAATAACAAGCTGGTCGTCAAATGCTACACCTGTTTCCAACGCTGCCAGCGAGTTGAATATCTTAAACGTAGAAGCCGGAGAAAAGCGTTTGCTACAGCGGGCAAGGTTGTAGTAATGTATGCTTTCATGGGTGTGGTCGCCTATCAGCATACAGCCGTCAGACCAGCCGTTATCGGTAACGTAATGTGCCCATTCCTTGTGCTCATGCACGCGGTTTTCGTTACAAGAGAAAAATAGAACGGGTGCAATAAAAACTAAGAAAAAATAGCGAAAAAAATGCCTCATATAGCCAGTATAACAGTAGGGTGCAAAGGTAAGCTAAACTGAAAATGTTTGCTACGATTATTTATTAAACTGCGTCATGGCTTGGCTAATGCCCTGCGTTGCCCAGCATTCAATGGCATCTACGGCTTTCAGCATAGTGGCTTGTACATTGGGTATTTCGCTTGGTTTCCACTTGCCCAATACGTGGTTTACCTGCATACCCTTCGGAAAATCGTTGCCTATGCCAAAGCGCAGGCGCGGATAGGCAGATGTGGCAAGTAGTAGCTCTATGTTTTTCAGCCCGTTTTGCCCACCGGCACTGCCCGTAGCGCGCAAGCGAAGCGTGCCTATCGGCAGGGCTAAGTCATCGGCTATTACAAGCAGGTTTTCTAACGGCACTTGCTCTTTGTCTAACCAATATTTAACGGCTTTGCCGCTAAGGTTCATATAGGTGGTGGGCTTTAGCACTATAAAGGTGCGCCCTTTCCATTTTACTTCCGCTTTGTAGGCATGGCGGTCAAGTTCATAGCGCACCCCGTTACCATGCTTTATTACAAATGTATCTGCCACATCAAAGCCAATATTGTGCCGTGTGGCATCATACTCATTGCCTATATTGCCTAAGCCGGCTATAATATATTTCATTGGGGCAAAGTTAATGGCATTTTTCAAACGGGCTAAGTGGCTGTTATAGTGAAGACGAAGCCCCCCTCTCAAAAATTTTACACATTATGTGGGTGATAGATACTACTTTTGCAGCAGAAGATATTTATAAGCTATGCTATTACCTAAAGAAGCAAGGATAGGGCTGCTTGCCGGCATATCGCTTATTGTTTTTTTTGCGGGTTTTTATTTTTTGAAGGGGGCAGACCTGTTTTCCGGAGAGCGACCCTATACCTGCTATTTTAATGAAGTGGACGGCTTAGTGCCGGCTACGGAGGTGCAGCTGCACGGCATTGTGGTGGGGCATGTGGGCACAGTTTCGCTTACCAAAGATAAGGGCGTGAAAGTAATGCTAAGGGTAAGCAAAGATGTGGTTATTACCACCAGTACCACTGCTACACTTGCCAGTAGCGACCTGCTTGGCGGTAAAAAAATTAAATTAGACTTAGGTAATTCTACTACCCCGCTTGCCAAAGACGAAAGCATTAAAGGCATAGCAGCTACGGGTATGATGGAAAACATAGGTAGCCAAATTACACCGTTGGTGGGCACGCTTACCAAAACCATTGCTGCATTAGACAGTGTGGTAGCGGGCATTACGCCTATTGTTGACCAAAAAAACCGCATGGCTATTGCGCACACCTTAGCTTCGCTTGACAGCACGGCTGCCAATGTGGCACTGCTATCGGCTACGCTGAAAAAAGAAAGCGGAGAAATAGCAGGCGTTATTCATAATGCCAACGACATTACCACCAACTTTGCCAAAAACAACGATACCGTAAAGCACATATTAAGCAATTTGAACATGCTAAGCAGCCAGCTTGCCAAAGCACCCATACAAAGCACCGTAGCCGACCTGCAAGCCACCACCGTTCAAATAAAAACGTTGCTTAACAAAATTAACAGCAACGAAGGCTCTTTGGGCGCATTGGTGAACAATAAAGACCTTTACAACAATCTTAATAGTACATTAGGCTCGCTTGACCGCCTGTTGGATGACCTGAAAAAGCACCCTTCCAAATATGTAAACATTTCTGTTTTCGGTGGCAAAAAAAAGAAATAAAATTTATAGCCGTTTTTCTGTACTGTTGTTTTGGGTGATGGGCTTGGTGGCAGGCAGTAGTGTTTCGTTTAAGGTAATGGCTATACCCGTTGCGCCGCCACCCGACACGGCAAATAGCATTATCATCAACATAGTTCACGCCAACAGCATCGCCTTTTTTAAGACCGATAGCGGCAGCTATTACAGCTTTAATGGTGATGTTGTGCTACAGCAGGGCACAGATACCCTATATGCCGACAGTGCCTACCAAAACAATGCCACCAAAAACTTTGAAGCCTTTGGCAATGTGCGCATAGCCCAAGCAGGAGGTACGCAGGGCAAGTGTAACTACCTAAAATACACTGCCGCAGAAAAAACAGCCCTTATGCAGCACAATGTGAGCCTTACAGACGGTAAAAACAATCTTACCTGTCAAACACTAAACTATCAACTAAGCACCAAAATAGGCTCATATTCCGGAGGAGGAACATTACACAACGATTCAACTGATGTGGTGAGTAAGGAAGGTGTTTATAACGTAAACACTAAAGATGCCCACTTTATGGGCAATGTGTATATCAACGACCCGCAGTATAAGGCATGGTCTGAAGATTTGGGCTATAACACCGGCACGCGCACCACTTATTTTTATGCGCCTTCTACCGTAAGCTCTGATAGCGGCAGGGCAATACTAAAAGCGTCTAAAGGCTCGTATAACCCGCAGGACGGGCTTGCGGGCTTTAGCGGGCATTCTTCTATTTGGGACAATGGCAGCTACATAGAAGCTGACACGCTGTATTACAACAAAAAAACGGGCTATGGCTATGCGCAGGGTAAGGTGATAGCCATGGACACCTCGCAAAATGCAGTATTGTATTGCGGCACTGCCACCTATAATCGCAGGCAGCGCACCATGCGCGCCACCCAAAAGCCCGTATTGCTCAAAATAGCCGAAGGCGACAGCCTGTATATCCGTGCCGATACATTTTATGCCTATCCGCAAATGTTGCCCAAATTGGCAAAAAAAGATTCTGTGCCCGCTATTCCCAAGCCTAAGATTAAACAAAAAAATAAGACACCTAAGCCTGAAAGTACCATTATCGTAAAAGATACCCTGCCCGATGCCGATACCACAGCCCCCATGCTGTATTGCGGCTACCGGAACGTAAAGCTGTTTGCCGACTCCATGCAAGGCGTAGCCGATAGCCTGCAATTTTCAGAAGCAGACTCCACCATTCGCCTTTTTAACAATCCCATTGCATGGGCACGTAGCAGCCAAATTACCGGAGATACCATTATTCTATACACCGCAGGCAAACAACTAAAGAAAATTACCGTACCTTCCAATGCCTTTATAGCTTCTGAAGCTGCCCCTTCCAAAGCGCAACTCTACAACCAAGTGCAGGGCAGCAAAATGGAAGCCACCCTTAAAAACGATGCCTTAGAACAGCTATACGTATATCCCGATGCCGAAGCCATTTACTACACCAAAGACGACAACGGAGCCTACTTAGGCGTAAGCCAAGCTAAATGCGAGCAAATGACCATTATCTTTAAGGAACAGGCGATAGAAAAAATAAAATTAGAACATGACGTAAATCAAACCCTTACCCCGCTTACCAAAATAAAGCTATCGCAAGCCCGCCTAAGCCGCTTTATTTGGCAACCCAACCGCCGCCCGCTGTCAAAATATGAACTATTTAAGTAAAGGAGCGAAAGGATACCTGCTATTTACAACACGGTAAGCCACCCCCTGCAAAAAATAATTGCCCATTTTTAGGCACACGGCTAATAAGGTTATAAAAATTAAAATGTTTTCAATAGATTTGTAGCATAAATACATTCAATAAGGTAAATATTTTGAATTATGGCAGGTCTTAGATACATCATTATTGATGACGATAAGTTGAACAATAAGATATGCAGCACGCTAATTGTTAAGCTGTTTAGCGATGCGCATGTAACTGCATTCACCGAAGCACAGGCGGGGTTTGACTTTATTAAAAACGAATATGGCAATAGTGCCATCACCGGTTCTACAACCCTGTTCTTAGATATTAAAATGCCTGTGATGGACGCATGGGGCTTTTTGGAGGTGTTTGAAAAGTTAGATGACGTGATTAAAAAGAAAATACGCATCTACATACTATCGTCTTCTATTGATAAGCGAGATATGGAGCGCGCTCAAGCCCACCCTGATGTAGAATATTATTTAATTAAGCCACTTACCAAAGAGTCCATTAGCTTAATTACACACATGCAAAAGAAAAAAGAAGAGAAAAAATAAATTCCTCTCTTCTGCATGCCATTAAGGGCGATATTTATTAAATAGTAGTAGTAATTATTTTACCACTACTATTTTTTCTGTTTTTACTTGTGCTCCGTTTAGCCATACTGTAACAAAGTAAAGCCCTTGCGGCAGGTCTACTAATGGTAGGGTAAGCGAATGTGTATTGCCGGCTATGGTGCCGCTATACATCTGCCCCGGAAGTGGCTTGCCGGCAAGGTCAGTGAGTTGAACTTTATAGCTTGCCGGTTGGCTGATGTTAAAGTCTATGTTCGCTTTGTCGGTAGCGGGGTTGGGGTATAGGCTAAGTTGCTGTGTTCCGTTAGGAGTTGTAATGGTAGCAGGAGGTGGTGTAGTGAATAGATTAACTGCGCTACTGTCTGAATAGTTAGGACCGGGGCACACGGTTTGTATTTTATATTCATAATGCGTGTTTGGCGTTAGGCTTGTTATGGTATATGGGCTGGTAGCAGCGGTGGCACTGCCCCATGTAGTGCCACCCACCGGGCGGTAAAATACATTGTAGGTAGAGCCGGCAACGGCTGTCCATGAAACGCGGGCAGTGGTGGACGTAACGCTAACCGATGCAATGCTAACGGGTACGGGGCAAGGCGTAGTTAATGAGTCGTGAATTTCGGCTATCCACGTTTCGCAAACGTGCCCTGAATTGGGATACATGCCGTTCATCCATATAGAAGGCGTGGTGCTGTTGTGCTTGCGGGCAGTACCGGTATATAAGCCCCAAGCGGCACTGCCCGATGTGCCGGCAATGTAGGTGGTAGAGCTTTTGACTAAGGTGGTGCTACTCCAGTTCAACGCAGAGTCGCAGTTAATAACCCGTACATCAGGGTAGGAAGAGGCACTGCTACTCACGCAGCCTATCATCACCGTGGGGTCTGTAAGCGATGTGGCATAAGATACCACTGATGGGTAAGCATAGCTAATGCCGGTGGTGGTAAACAAGCGAAAGCTATCGGCATTGGTCATGGTGTTTACGCGGTGGTAGCGAATACCGGCTAAGCCTGAACCGGCATCGGCAGTAAAAACAAAGTGAATTTTACCGGCTAAGAAAAAGGCAGATTGTGCGCGGCAGTCGCTCACGTCAAGTGCATCTGACGAGCCTTGCTGCGGTGCGGGAGAGGCTCGGTTGTAGGCGGTAGTATAAATGGTGGTGGAGGTCATGGAAGGCGAGCTTGACCAGTTGCCGGTTATCTTATAAAGGTTATAAGTGTTGCCCCCGCCGTTTAGCGTGCTTATGAGGTACATACCGGTGGTGTGAGTGGACTGCCCATGCGACACGGGTAGCAGGTATTGTGGGTTGCCGTATATATAGTTGTAATAAACCGAACTGATAGACGTACCCGCATAGCCGGCACGCTTATCCATTTGATACAATAAAGGGCGGCTGAAAGAAGGGGAAGAGGTAGGCGATGAGTACATGTTGCCCGCTAAAAACATTTCGCTGTCGTTTATGGCTATGCGGGGATAGTCAAAGCCTAAACTTGCGCTAAAAGGGTCTCCGTTAAACATATAGCAAGACCATGATGCTGTTGGCACACCGGAGCGTGAAAAAGCCACAAAGATTTTGCCCGTGTCGCTTATAGGGTAAGATTCGCAGGCAAACACAAAGCGGTCGGCAGTAACGTCATACAGCACTTGTGGGCGAGCCATGCCGCGTGCACCATAAGGCAGCCAGCCGTTAAGCGTTGAAGAAAATGCCAGCGCACCGGTAGGACTATATATATGTATGCGCGAACTGCTAACGCTTACCACATAGCCCCCGTTGGAAACGGCAATAGAGTTGTCTTGCGTGGCACTGCCATCGTTAAGGTTGCCTTGATAATTTAAGCCTCTAATGGGGTTAACGGCTGTGGTGCGGGCTAAAATGTTTCTTACTCTTGCTGCTTGGGTAGGGTCTTCTGTTATTGTGGTGTTATTTAGATTGCTATTATGCGTTGCTGCCCAATTGGTGGCATCATAAGTGTAGCCGGTGCATGGCACGGGGGGCAGCAACGTAGTGCTTTGCGTATTGTAATGTTGATAATAATCGGGGCAACACTGTGCCGATACGTTACCTATAAAGCAAAAAACAAGTAGCACAATAGCTAAAAATACTTTATTTGTCATAAAATTACAACTTTAAGTTAATAATACATGCTATGAAAGGCTAATACAACCCAATAGAGCACTTAAAATTAAACACAATATTTTGTATTTCCAAATATTCTTTGCAAATAGAATTATTTGACGCTCAACTGAAGATATTTTGCAGGGATAATGCCTATTACTATACGCAATTCTGTGGTCAAAAAACTAAACTATAGTTGTTTGGAAAAAAATGTATATCTTTACCCGTTTTCTTAACATTTTATACCGGAGGCATAAAAAACCATGATAAAAAAGCTACTATTATTAGCAGGGCTGTTAGGGTGTGTACTACACACTTATGCCCAACAGCAATGCGGAACTGATGAAAAATATTGGCAATTATTAAAGCGCAACCCGCAAATTGCGGAGCTTGAGCGTGAGTTTGAAGAGCAATTACAAAATGCGCTACACCACCACCCTGCTACTATCATGGGCAAAACCACAGCCGGACCGGATACCGCTTACTATGATGTGCCTATTGTTGTACATATAATACATGACTACGGTACAGAGTTTTTACCCGATAACGATATTTATGAGGCAGTAGCCTATTGGTCAAAGGTTATGTTATGCCAACTACCTACAGATACGGTTGCGGTTATAGCCCCATTTAAGCCATATATAGGTAATCCGCGCATCAGGCTACACTTAGCCACCAAAGACCCTAACGGCAACCCTACCAAAGGCGTTACCCGCAGGCAACACTACACCACCGTAAATGCAAGTGATGACTCTAAAATGGACGATTGGCCCAACAATAAGTACATTAATATATGGTTTATCCGCAACTTTGACCCCAGTTCCAGTGCGGCGGCTTATGCTTATTATCCTTCTTCTGCAGCCGGTATGCCTTGGTATGATGGTGTGATAGGCTTGGCAAGCTATGTGAACACTGACAAAGTGATTCCGCATGAGCTTGGGCATGTGCTTAACTTGCAGCACGTATGGGGCAATACCAACAATGCTGCAGTAGCCTGCGGAGATGACCGCGTGGACGATACCCCGCCCACTAAAGGACATACGCCGGTAGGTTGCGTAAATTCCGCTATATATGACACAGCTTGTGCACGTGGCTATTCGCGCCGCTATACAGCTGTTGGCGGAGGCGATTCTATTGCCAACTATCCTGATACGGTAAATGCACAAAACATTATGGATTATACCTATTGCCAAAAGATGTTTACCATAGGGCAGTGTGTTAGAATGCGTGCCGCTTTAACCAGCACTACAGCCGGTAGAAATAACCTCATTACGGCTGCCAACGTTAGTGCAACCGGTGCCACTGCACCTTCGCCTGACCTGCCTCCGGTAGCTGAGTATTCCGTAGAAAAGGCTTCAGGTGTAGGCACAGTTACTGACCCTCGCACCCGCTTTTTAACCATGAACAACTCTTTTAGCTTCAGCTTCCGCAACCGCTCATGGAACGACACCATTAGTGCCATAAGCTGGGCTTTTTCTAACGGAGCGTCCACACCTACCTCTACTTCAACTGTTGCCGTGCTTAATAAATTTAGCATACCGGGTTGGGTTACTACCACATTAACCGCTACCTCAAATGCCGGTGCTACAACCCTTGTTGACCCGCAAAGCGTATATGTGGCAGATACTACCCCTATAGACGGGCACGGTTATTTTCAGCACTTTACCTCTGCCGGTTCAATAAGTAATTGGCCTATGATTAATTACTTTAACAATCAGTATAAATGGCAATGGTATAAGGGAGCAGGCATTGCCGATAGCACCTGTGTACGCTACCGCTCAAAAGACACTACCAACAAGCGCGTGGCAAGCCCTTATGGCGATGCAGACGACTTTTTTACGCCTGCGTTCAATTTATCGGGCATAACCGGTAATTACTATCTAAACTTTAGCTATGCGGGTGCAAGAGTGGCGGGTAGCGGTGCCGGAGACTCACTTGAAATTCAGGTGAGCACCAGCGGTGGTGTACGCTGGACGCGCATTGCAGGGTTAAATGCAACCCAATTAGCAACCGGAGGCTATTCAACCCCTGAATTTGTGCCAACAGCCGCTCAGTGGCGAACAATGGCTATCAACATACCGGATATTTACCGCACAAGGCAAACCTTTTTCCGCTTCCACTACATGCCCGGGGAATTAGGCAATAACTTTTACATGGACAAGTTTAACTTATATCCTTATCCCGCATCTGTGGAAGACCATATAGCAGCTAATAGAAAAGTTACCATTTACCCTAACCCAAGCACGGCTACCGGCTGCAACCTGATATTTAACGGTGGGAACGAGGAAAGCGCGCAAGTGCTAATAAAAGACCTTGCAGGGCGTGTTATTTACCACAACACCTATACTTGCAAGCCCCAAAGCATAAATGAACTGAAAATAGAGCCTGACGGGCTAACGCAAGCAGGAATTTATTTTGTAACCGTATTAATAGACGGTATGCCCACTACCGAAAAGTGGATTGTTTATTAATCAAAACCCATATATAAAAATATTTGCTTTACCCAAGCATTGCTTTAACCGTTACGTTTATCTTTAAGAAGCCTATAAGCTAAAACGGAAGATAAACAAGCCACAAAGCGTTTATGCTTATTTTGCTTAGTATACATTATTAACTACATACAATTTTTTTATTCATTACAAATGAGAAAGCCATTATTTCTACTATCGCTTGCCCTATCCCTTGTGGTAAGCAGTGCTATGGCACAAACCATTCCGTGCTATACCGATGAGATGCATCGCGCAGCCATTAAGGAAAAACCCTATTTAGCCGATGCCGAAAAGCGCATGAACGAGAACATTAAAAGAAGCATTGCAGCAATGGACTTTTCTTCTATGAGGCGCACTACTGCTGCCTCCGGCTGGGATACCATACATGTGCCGGTAGTGGTGCATATTGTGCATAGCTATGGTGGTGTAGATTACCTTACCGATAACCAAATTTATAACCTTATTAAGCGCATGAACGACAACTACAATTTGTTTTATGATACCACGCAAATTGTACAGCCGTTTCGCAAATATTTGGTTAGGGCACGCATCTATTTCCACTTAGCTACAAAAGACCCATTGGGCAATCCAACTACCGGCATCACGCGTGATTTTTCTTACCTAACTTATGGTGGTGATGATCAAGGCAAAATTAACCAATGGTCGCCTACCAACTACTATAATATTTGGTTTGAAAATGTGATAGGCAAAGGCAACTCTATAGGCACAATATTGGCTTATGCGCAGTTTCCGTCTTCTGACTATGATGCACCCGGCTATTCCGGCGTAATTTGTGCTGCTCCTTACATAGATGATGGTAGCACACTTGAGCATGAATCAGGGCACTACCTAAGCCTATACCACACATGGAACGACAACGGCAGACAGTGTGCTCAAACACCGTTGGAGTGTGGTAATGACGAAGTAGATGACACACCTCCTACTCCCGGTCACTTTAGCACTTGCGGAGCGGCACAGTTGCGTGATACTTTTTGCAACACTAATCACTTTAAGATATATCCCGACATCACCGGTGCAGACTCTTTAGCTGACTATCCTGACACTGCCAACACCCAAAACATGATGGACTATAGCTCTTGCACCTATTCCAACTTTACTAAAGGGCAAGTGATAAGAATGCGCGCTACTCTTCAAAGCAGTGTTGGCTCACGCGATTCTTTAAGCACACCTTATAATCTTGCTATTACCGGTGCGCTTAACAGAAACAGAGACTTATCTCCCATTCCTGACTACTATGTTACCAATGGTGCTACCACCATGCAATATTTTACTTGCCCAGGTACAGCTTTGCGTTTTACCAACAAAAGCTGGAGAGATACCGTAACCAAAGTAGAGTGGACTTTCAGTAACGGTGCTTCTACCCCTACTAATACCATGACCGGTACCGCCCCTAATGGCGTTAGTTATAACACTTATGTGAGCAATAGCTTTACAGACTCAGGTTGGGTAAAAGTTACCGTAAAAGCTACCGGCAACAATACAACTCCAACTACCACAGAGTTTAAAAATGTGTATGTAGCATCTCCTACTGCTACACCTGCGGCTGACCTCTTACAAGAGTTTACCGAAATTAGCGAAGCTAAAGGCAACTGGCCCTTATTTAACTATTATAACAACGACTTTAAGTGGGAATATGCCTTCAAAGGCTATTTAGACGGGCATTGCTTGCGCTATAGAGGTTATGAGTACAGAGCACTTACGTTTGAACCATGCCCTAAAGGCACTCCTTATGGCGACTATGACGACTTCTTTACCGAACCTATTGACCTAACCGGCTACAGTGGCGGTATTTGCTACCTTGACTTCTTCTCTTCCGGTGCTTCACGTACTAGTATATCAACCGACATTCGCGATACTTTAGAAATTTCTTACTCTAAAGACAAAGCTAAATCTTGGACAAAACTTACCAATATAGCTAAAGGCAGTTTGTGTAACAAAGGCGTATCTACCACTGCTTATGAGCCTACGTCTCCGTCTGACTGGATACCGCAATCTATTAAATTACCTGACACGCTTCGTAACAACTATGTTGTTTTCCGCTTCCGTTATAAGCCAAATGTGGTTGCACCGCCCTCAGATGCTACTAAGTATTGGAGCAAAAAAAGCACAGGTAACAACTTCTACATTGACCGTATGACATTTAGCCGCTTCCCTGCAGGTGTTAACGAGGTTGTTGCTGCTCAAAACGCCCCTGTGGTAGTAGCACCCAACCCAACACAAGGCGATGCGCTTGTGGTGCTTAAAAACGGCTTTACCGGCAATGCAAAAATCACAGTAACCGACATTACCGGCAAAACAGTATTCACTGCATCAGCTGATATTTCTGCTGCCAATGCAAGTATAACCATTCCTCAGTCTGCTATAGCCGTTAAAGGCATTTATATGGTGCACACTTCTACCGGTAGCTTCACCAACACCCAAAAATTGGTGGTAAACTAAACTACTTAAAAAACTTAAAGGAAGCCCGTAACACAGCGTTGCGGGCTTTTTTGTTCTTGCAAAAGATAGGTTTATAGTAGGATAATAGCATAGATTAAAAATACTTTATATTATCTGTTTAAAAATCGCACAACTTTTGCTTCAAAATACCGTTATACACGAAATAGAAAATATATTTGTGCGAAAATTGTTTTGCGATGACTAACCTGCAAATGGTTGACCTAAAAACCCAATACTTACATATTAAACCTGAAATAGATGCAGCCATTGAGCGCGTGCTGGATAGTGCGCAGTTTATAGGTGGTAGCGAGGTAGCTACATTTGCAATGGAGCTTGGTCAATATATGGAGTGCAAGCATGTAATTCCTTGCGCCAATGGCACTGATGCCCTGCAAATAGCCCTAATGGCATTAGGCTTGCAACCCGGAGACGAGGTAATAGTGCCTTCGTTTACCTATATGGCTACTGCCGAAGTGATAGCTTTGCTGCGCCTTACTCCGGTGTTTATAGACGTATATCCGCATACCTACACGCTTAGCATAGAAGCCGTAAAGGTAGCCATTACACCGCGCACCAAAGCCATTATAGCTGTGCACCTTTATGGACAAAGTGCCGATATGGAGCCTTTGCTAAACCTTGCCAATGAAGCCGGCATACCGGTAATAGAAGATAATGCCCAAGCCATAGGCGGAACATACACCTTCGCTGACGGAACGGTAGCCAAAACCGGCACTATGGGCACAATAGGCACTACTTCGTTTTTTCCGTCTAAAAACTTAGGCGGCTACGGCGATGGCGGTGCTTTGTTTACCAACGATGATAGCCTTGCCGAAAAGCTAAAAATGATAGCAAATCATGGGCAAAGAAGCCGCTACTTGCATGAAATAGTGGGCTGTAACAGCCGATTAGATGCCATACAAGCAGCCATATTGCGGGTAAAACTGCAAAAGTTAGAGCAATATAACCAAGCCCGCCGAAAAGCGGCTTATCTATACAACATATTGTTGGTTGGGCATCCGGACATTACCGTACCGCATGAAGCTGTCAACCGCCGCCATGTGTATCATCAATATACCCTGCAAATAGGCAACTATAAAGACCGCAATGAGGTGCAAAGGCTATTGGCAGAGCGGGGCATACCTACTATGATATATTACCCCATTCCGTGCCACAAGCAGCCCATGCTTTCGCCTTATAATGTGGCAGATACCCCGCTACCTGTTACCGATTTTCTACAGCATAACGTACTTTCGCTGCCCATACATACCGAGCTTAACGAGGCTATTCAAAACCACATTGTTACCCAACTTAAAGAAGTTTTAGCAACACTATAACGCATATAATAATTATAAATAAAAATGGAAATAACCAAAACGCCCATTGAAGGCTTGTTGATAATAAACCCCAAAATATTGCGCGATGAAAGGGGCTATTTTTACGAAAGCTTTAATAAAAACACCTTTTTTAATGCCACCGGCATAGAGACCAACTTTGTGCAGGACAATCAAGCCCGCTCGGTAAAAAATGTATTACGCGGGTTGCACTACCAAAATTCACCGGCTGCACAAACCAAGCTGCTGCGCGTGATAGAAGGCAGTATTTGGGACGATGGCATTGAACTAACTGCCGACAACAAGCTACAGTTTTACATTCCTAAAGGCTTTGCACACGGCTATGCCGTTTTATCAGACACCGCAGAAGTGTTTTATAAATGTGATGACTTTTATAGCCGTGAATGCGAAGGCGGTGTTTCCTATTCAGACCCTGCCATAAACATTGACTGGAAAATAGACCTTAGCGCAGCCATAGTTTCAGAAAAAGACCTGAAGCAGCCCTTATTGGCAAATGCCAATATCAGGTTTTAGATAGCTTGCTTGCGTTACTAAAACGGGTTATAACCAAAAAAGTATTTACTTTGTGCTTTAGTAGATGTAAAAGGGTATAATGAACAAAATAGCACTGATAATACAACGGGAATACCTGTCAAGAGTGAAAAAAAAATCATTTTTGCTGGTAACTTTTGGAGTACCGTTGCTGTTTATTGGCATGTTTGTTGTAATGATATACCTTATCATATACCAAAGCGGACTAAGCGACAAAAAAAAGGTATTGGTGGCAGATGAAAGCGGGTGGTTTGCCGGAAAATTACACGCTACAAAAACCTTAGCCTACACTTACGAATCTTCTTACACCACAGCCAAAGCAACCTTCATCAAACAAGGCTATGACTATTGCCTGCATATTCCTGCCAACTTGCAGAATATACAGCTTATTAGTGAAAAAAAGCCCAATACCATTGTACGGGGTGCCATAGAAGACGCACTGTCTAATGTGGCGCAGGCACACCGCCTAAGCGAAGCGCACATAGACAGTGCCATTGTTGCCAATGCGCAAAAGCCCATAAAGATAGAACCCCGCCAGCTAACGGAAACCGGCGAAAAAGATGCCCATATATGGGCTGCCTATAGCGTGGGCTTAATAGGGGCTTTTATTATTTACCTTACTTTGCTATTGTATGGGGCACAGGTGATGCGCGGCGTAATAGAAGAAAAGGTTAGCCGTATAGTGGAGGTTATTATATCATCGGTAAAGCCTATCCAGCTTATGTTGGGTAAAATAATAGGTGTGGGGTTGGTGGGGCTTACCCAGTTTGTGATATGGATAGTGCTTACCGGCACACTGCTTGCCGGAGTGGGTGTGATGGGCATTGGTACTAAAGCACCGCAAGTATCTACGGCTATTCAGGAATCGCAGTCAAAGAGCATGGCTATGTCAAACGCGGAAGCAAGCACCCTTGCCGATAGCGATATGGGGCATTTTTTAGAGTCGGTTCACTCTTTACCATTGGGACTGATAGTGGTTTGCTTTTTATTTTACTTTCTATTTGGTTATTTTTTATACAGTGCTTTGTTTGCGGCAGTAGGCTCGGCAGTGGATAGCGAAACGGAAACACAGCAGTTTATGCTGCCCATTACATTGCCGTTAGTTTTTACCATCATGCTTTCTAACTCTGTAATCATAAACAACCCGGACAGCAACTTATCGGTATGGCTGTCTATGATACCGCTAACCTCGCCTATTGCCATGATGATACGGCTACCGTTTGGCGTGCCGGCATGGCAGCTGGCATTGTCAATGCTATTGCTGCTGTTAGGCTTTTTAGGCACGGTGTGGGTGGCGGCGCGCATCTACCGCGTGGGCATACTGATGTATGGAAAAAAGGCTAATTACAAAGAGCTAATGAAGTGGATAACCTATAAAGAATAATGCTAATAATATCCCATGCCGGCAAAACTATCGGTTAATATTAATAAAATAGCCACCCTGCGCAATAGCCGCGGTGGCAATATACCCAATGTGGTAAAGACAGCCATTGATTGCCAAGCCTTTGGCGCAAACGGCATTACCGTGCACCCTCGCCCCGATGAACGGCACATACGCTACCAAGACGTGATGGATTTAGTGCCACATATTACCACCGAGTTTAACATTGAAGGCAATCCGCGCGAGGGCAAGTTTGTGGCATTGGTGCTGGCAGCAAAGCCTGCGCAAGTAACCTTAGTGCCCGATGCTCCGGGGCAGCTAACGTCTAATCATGGGTGGGATACGGTAAAAGAGCAGGATTATCTAAAGCAGATAGTGAAGCAGTTTACCAATGCCGGCATACGCGTTTCGCTATTTATAGACCCCGTGCCCGCTATGGCTACCGCCGCAGCAGAAACGGGTGCTGCGCGTATAGAAATATATACCGAGCACTATGCCCGCTGCCATGAGCAAGGCAATGCTAACGAAGCACTTAATGCCTGCGTAGCCACCGCCAATGCAGCCCAAAAAGCAGGGCTAGCCGTGAATGCCGGGCACGACCTTAACCTGCAAAATCTAAGCACCCTTGCCCGCCACATTCCGTTTTTAGCCGAAGTGTCTATTGGTCATGCGCTGATAGCCGATGCGCTATACTATGGCTTGCACAATACTATACAAATGTATCAAAGAGCATTGGCTGTATAGGGTATAGATAGGGTAAGTCAAAAAAGCCGCCCTTTTAGTAAAGGACGGCTAAACAAGTTTTAAACGCTATTTATGGCATGCTTAGTTGGCTTCTGCTGCCTTTGGCGCACCCATCATAGGGGCATCGGCAGTGGGTCCGTACATACCCGGTACCGCTACATTGATTAAACGCAAATACACGCTTAATTGCCCGCGGTGGTGAAACAAATGGCTGTAGCTAAAGGAGCGTAGCACGGCTATTTTGGGTAGCGTAAAAAATACATGGTCGCCGTGGCGCAAAGTCCAAGTCTTATACAGGTCGGCTTCGGTGCAGCCTTCTAAGCAAGCTATGGCAGCAGCCACCTTAGAGTCTTGCAAGGCAAGCAAATCGTCAACAGACGTAGCAGTATAAGGCTTAAATTCGCGTGCAGCAAAGTCAAGCTCGTCAGCCCCGATAATGGTGTTTGTCCAGCCGGAAATTTCAGCAATGTGTGTAGCCAATCTACCTAAAGACATTGACTTTTCGTGAGGCTTAAAGTCTGAATGCTCAAAAGGAACGGTGGCAAGCATTTTGCGCGTGTTGGCTGCTTCCATTTGCATTTCCATAATAAACGATTGTAGTGGTCCGATACCCATAAAATAATAATTTTATGGCAAGGATAAACTCCGCTTCAATACCTGACCATAGAAAGTAGCTATACTACATTTTACAGAAAATAATTTTGTGGTATCAAAAAGAATAGTATCTTTGCGCGCCGTTTGAAAAAGCGGTATAGTTTTTATAGTTTTTGATCTCGTAGCTCACTTGGTAGAGCATCCCGCTTTTTGCGGGAGGGTCTTGGGTTTTAGTCCCAAAGGTATCACGCGAGTTTAAAAAGCTGTCCAAAAGGTCAGCTTTTTTGTTATATGGCGTTTGTGTACATTCTATTTTCAGCTAAATTGAACAAGTATTATGTTGGCGCATGTACCAACCTTGAAAGGCGTTTATATGAACATAATATTGGTCATTCTACTTTTACGGCAACAGGCACCCCATGGGAATTGAAATACACTGAAACTTATAACTCTTTACCGGATGCCAAGAAAAGGGAATTGGAAATCAAGAAAAAGAAATCAAGGGCTTATATTGAAAAACTCGTAGCCCAGAATAAACGACAGTAGTGGTACGATACCATAAAAATAATAATTTTGCGGTATCAAAAATAATCGTATCGCTGCGCTCCCTTAGAAAAAGGAAAGTTCTTTTATTATTGATATCGTAGCTCAGTTGGTAGAGCATCCCGCTTTTTGCGGGAGGGTCTTGGGTTTTGCGCTGATAGGCTATGGTAGCAGCCACCTTAGCTGCCATACCTGACCATAGAAAGTAGCTATACTACATTTTACAGAAAATAATTTTGTGGTATCA
>RGMU01000002.1 GCA_010021705.1 Chitinophagia bacterium
ATCAGTAATTATTTTAGGGAAAGGTTTAGACAGCGTGCCTTTGTAGGCAATGTAGCCGGCATTGTTGATGTTTATACCCTTAAAAAAGCAACTATTACTATTTTCGGCTTGGGGCAGGGCATCGGCTTCCCATGTTGCAAAATTTCTTTTTGATGCCGTAGTGCCCACTTGCTTATCGTTAGCGTATAAATACACCGAGTCGCGGGTTTCAAAGTAATAGGTACAGTTGCCTTCGGGGTCTATACCTAATGGTTTTTCCCGCTTGGGTGTAGCTTTGTTCCATGCAACAATAGGTAATTCTTTACCATTAATGTTTTTTGACAGTGTTTCTGTGTGCAAAGCCGTAACGCTGTATCCCCAAAAGGCAAAGCTACCGGTGCTTCCAAGCGTTAAGCCATTTATAAGCTGATAATAGTAGTATTCTTCTTTGCCGTTTACGTTAACAAATATTCCGTCTTTGTTATTTCTGTTATAGCTAAAGGCATAGTTATTTTCCGATGTAGCGGAGGCAGTTATTTGTTCATAGCTTGTAAAGTCAAGGTTTCCGCTACCGTCATCAGCAACGGTATGCACCTCCGGAATATCTTTGTACAATTTGCCGTTTATAAGTATATAGCATAGCGTATCTTTGCAACCCCTATAAAAATAAGCATTAGTAGGGTAGAGGTCGCCAAAATCGGCACTATTAAAGGGTCCGTGTACGCCGGAGGGTGTGTGGATAGAATACTTGTTATTGTTGTATTTTATGTACAGATAAAAATCATTGTTATTAATTTCTATATCTTTAAATTGATGAGTGGAAGAGTCTATAAGTTTATGATTATGGTAAAGTTTATATAGGTTTTGTTTATGCAACACATACAGCAAATTACCATTAGGCGATGCGGTAAACATATACTTTTGGTTTTGTGTATCTGTTATATTTACAAGGCTATCATTTATATATAAATAGCTTTTATTGCCGTTGCATAGTTCAATAAGCAGGTTGTTACGCCCTATTTCTATACGGTTTTTGATTATACCGCTGTGTGGCTTACTCCATTCAGTGCTATTTCTATTCTTAAAAATAATGGCTTTGTGCGCACTGTCTGTAAAAAAGGCATTTGTAATGTAGGCTGTGGTTTTGTTTTGCGCAATTCTCGCATCCCAAAAATAGTATTGGGGAGTTGTTTTGTTGGTAAATACAATATACTTATCACCTTTGTCGGTCAGTGGTGTTTCAAAGTAATAATTGCCCAAAGTATCAAATGCAGCCCGGTAGCTGTACATCAGCAACTTTTGAGGTGTAGTGTCTTTCACTATTTTAGTTTCTGTTACCTGTTTGGCAAAGCCACAGTAATGCAAGCCTGCTATTAAACAACCGGCAATAGAAACAATACGGCATAACGAAAAAGCACTGCGCTTTATTTTTTCCATTTTATACCTCAATAGCATACTTTATTTATCAATTATAATACGACCAACTCTATAAAATCGTTCGGATTGAAATATTTTTGGGCTAAGGCTTGCAGCGTATCTGTAGTAACATTTTTATAGGTATCTACATTTTGATTAAACTTTGCCACGTCAAAGCCATTGAGTATAAGGCTTTTCCAGCGGTTTAAGATAGAAAAAGGACCGTCAAGGTCGCCTAATAAATTACCTAACAAATAGTTTTTTACTAAAAGTAGCTCTTCTTCGGCTATTGGCTCGCTTAGCAAATGTTCCATTTCTTTATAAATTTCAGCTACTGCATTTTGAACTACGTCTCTGCCGGTTTCTGTATGTATTATCATACTTCCGCCATGTTTGCGGGGCGAAATACTACTGTAAATACCATAAGTATAGCCCTTATCTTCACGGATATTGCTCATTAACCGAGAACCAAAGTAGCCACCAAACAGCGTATTCAGCACTACCATAGGCGTATAGTCCGGGTGTTGGCGGTTGGGGAAAAGCCTGCCAATGCGAATTGCTCCTTGAACGCCGGTAGCATCGTGGGCAATGTTGGTTTGCCTTTCCGGAGCAGTAGTAAAGGGATATGCTTTGGGTGATAGCATGGCATTGGAGCAGGCTAATTTTCCAAAAAGTTCGCTTACAGCCTTTACGTGTTCGTCTGTTATAAACCCGCCCATAAATATCTGTGCCAACTGTGGCTGAAAGTACGCTTCATAGTGGGCATTCACAAGGTCTCGTTCTAAGGCTTGTATGCTTTCCACGGTACTATAGCTTCCATAAGAGTGGTTATTGCCAAATAGCAGTGCATCAATATGGCGATTGGCTACAAAGTCGCAATCCCTAAGTTTTACTTGTAGCTTTTGTGTGGCATTTTTCTTATATATTTCTAATTCGCTTGCCGGAAAGGTAGCCTCTTGTAATATTTCCTGCACCAATGGCAGCAACTTTAATAAATGCTTGCTAAGGCAAAAGAGGCTTACAGTAGTATTATCGTCTCCGGCACCAATGTTGAGTTGGGCACCGTAATATTCTAACTCTTCATTTATTTGTGCTGCTGTGCGGTTGGTTGTGCCTGATTTTAGCAACCCTGCAACGGCATTAGCTATGGAGCTGTGCGCTTCATACCATATTCCTGCCGGAAACACCCAATCAATGGCAGCTACCTCCTGCACACCGGCACGCAACCAATACAGGTTTGCGCCATTGCTTAATGCCGCGTGAGACAGCGGTGGCAAGTGAAAATTAAACGATAAAGCATCATGTATAGGTGGAGCAATAGTTCTGTCAAGGCTCATTATAAAGTGTATATTACTGTTGAATGGACAGTAATATACAGCAAAGATAACTTACTGTTCCTAATTTTTTGATTAACCTTAATAAAGGTGTGTATTTGTGGTTTTGGCTATGGGGGAAGATGGCACTTGGGCTATAGTTGTGTTATATAGCCGTTATCTTGCAAATGCGTAATAACCTCTTCACGGGTAGCATAAGTGAGCGTTTCCGTGTTTACTGCATCACCGTTTAATACAGTTAATATGGTATAAGGTTGCGCTACCCCGTGCTTATAAGATATTTCCACACAATTATTTGCATCTTCACCTATCCAAAAATATTTAGTACTATTACCAGTTTTTTCAGGGCGATACTCAATGTGATTATGAGGTGCTATTCTTTGCCAACTATCCCTTAGCTCTATAAATAATGCTAGTGAGTAATACTCCAAGTTGAAACCGGAAACTTTCTCAGAAGGTAATAATAGAATATCATAATTACCATTTCTTCGCAAGAATTGTAAATCATTCAGATTTCTATCAAACTTATTGGCTGTCGTGTAGCCTCCAAACAAAGCCGGATTTTTGATGAAATAATACCTCCAATCTGAAGTATCATTAAAATTGTCAATAATAGTTTGCAAATTAGTTTTAATATCATCAACCTCAATGCTATCAAGCTCAAAAGTATCTATCTCTATGCCGTTTAGTTCAATAGTGATTGTCTCAACAGGGTTTTCTTTGAGACAATCCATAAGCGTTTTTAAATATTGTCTCCTTGCATTTCTATAAAAGTAAGGAGTGTCATCACCGCGTAATAGCCGTTTCCAGCTGATGTCTCTATGAGTATTTATTAAAAAGCTCCAATTAGAACTAGTTGTTAGCAAATAATCACCTTTTGCCAGCAATGCCCTTTCGAAAATATGATTAGGGAAATCTTCTGTATTTAAACCTTCACTGTCAAAAATAGCCCTTACTTTGGCTACGTAAGTATTAAATGAGGCAAAAAATTGATTATTTTCCTCATCAGTCCAGCCGGTAATAGCATTAATAGCCTCGTTGTTTTCATTAGCTATACCGGCAAAATTTAATAAAAAGCCTATTTCTCCCTTAAAGTAACCGTGATTTTCTATGGCTATTATATCATTCCGCCAGCCATCATTCCTTAAAATTAACTGTGCTTTTAGCTTTTCTTCATTTACTATACGTTCCGAAAAGCCCCCTATATTGGCATTATTAGTTGCTAAATACGTCAATATACCATTTCTATATGGTAATAAACCGTCTATAGCCCTTATACAGCCGGCATATTGGGCTTCGCTATCAAATCGTGCCAGTTTTTCCGCCTCTACCAAATTTCTAATAACGCGCATCCATGCTATAAAGTTAGCATCGTCAACATCAATATCCCCATTTGCCATAGATAAATACTTTTGGTAAGCATATATCATGGTTAAATTAGGCATAGAATCTAATGCAGTACCGTTAATTATGCTCGCAAAATAATTAGCTTCATTAAAATAGATATTACCGAGAGCGGCACCGGTAAAATACCCTTTTAGTGTCCGTGGATTGGCAGCCATATCTACAAGCCTATCTAATACCTTAGCAGTAAAAACAATATAACCTTCTGTTATGCAGCCATAAGTCTTAAATTTATTAAAAGAAATATTATCGGCATCACTTTCCTTATTTCTAAAATAATCCACACGGGTTTTAGCATATTGTTCTTTTTTTGCAACAGTTGCATTATTCGGTACAACAAGGTTGAAGTTATCCCCCGTTGTTGAGGCATAATAATTCACGGCTGTGACTCTAAAAAAATTAGCCATTTGAGTATCAAATGTATTTTTAGTAGCGTCCCTATACCCCCAAAACAAATCAGTCCATATAGTATCTATACGGTGAGCAAAGTTATTTATAGTGGGTAAATTGGCGGTGTACCACTTCATATCTCTAATATGCCCTTCTAAGGAGGCTTTAAAGTTTTCAAATGGCGTTAGTTGCTTGCCGCGGGCATTCATTTTGATGTATAAATCGTCTGACAAGCCAAAGTCTCTTAAAGGGATATGGTCAAAAGTTATCACGGGGTTTTCTCCCGTTAATCTATTCCATATATCGCCCGCCTGCAATGCCACCTGCTGATACTTGCCATGAATAGCATCAAGCATGTTTAACATGGCACTAATGGTAGGGTCGCTTTCCCAAGAGAGAAAAAACCAGTGCTTGTCCTTAATAGTTTTGGATAGGCTGTTTTCCAACAAAGTATCAAAATCAATACCATTATCTACCAATTTTTGGCAAAACTCCCGCGAACTTATGCGTGTTTCGTAAGTAAACCTACGGAGTATAGCTTTATTGGCACCACTTAATTGCTCTTCTCTACAGGCTACATACCAGTGCAATAGATACAATGTGGTTAGTCGTTGCTGCCCGTCTAAGGGGTGTAGGGTATTGTTAGGAACATCTCCATATACAATGTCTAAATTTATAGGGTTATCTTGTGATAATGCGTTAAATAAGCTATCTAAAATGCCATTTCTTATACCATCTATATTATTATCTTTCCTGCCCTGCGCATAATCCCGCTGTATAATGGGAATTTCTATGTTATGCTGATTTATTAGCTGCCAAAATGTCTTTACTTCGTTCATATTTAATGGTATTTTAATGCTTATTGTTTGTTTGTTGTTCAGGTAAATAGCCTTCTAAGGTTTGGGCAATATCTTTCAAATAGGCATTGGCATCTGCTTCACTCCAAAAGGTCATTTGATTAATATTAGGGCTGTAATATTTCATAAAAACATTTTTGGTGCAAACCGGTATAAATACTGCCCCTTTTTCCCTATCTATAATAGTTTTTCTTTTTACGGGAAATACAGCGTTTTTATAAGCACGATTGGTTCCGGAATCAAGTAAAACAAGGTTGGATATATTGTCATCATCTTCATGCAAGCCGTTCTCGCTAAAATAATTTAAAACACGATTATATAATGCTCCAAAATTATTATTTGGCTGTGTGATATAGGCAGTTATATCTTCTTTTAATTGTTCATCTTTTAATTGTTCATCTCCAATAGATGGAAGAGATGCTGTTAGCCAATCTAGTTGATGCTGTTCTGTCTTTGGCATATCTTCCGTTTGGGGCACAATATGTTCAACGTCCCAAGCTTGGGTTTGAAAGCGGTCAAAAGGAAATCTACCATTTTCTTCTTTTGCATTTAGCATGGTTTGAATATTATGTAGCAATAAAACTTTTTTAACTTGACTCTTCTCCTTAAACTCTAAGCTGTCTAACTGTACTTTATTAAGCGAGCTGCTTATCATGTTATTTAAAGTCTTTTTCGCCTCTGTTTTCGTTTGATTATTAGTAGCAACTATTACAGCTTGAATGGTTGTGCCGGAGGCTATCAAATATCCTATTTTGTGGTACAGTTCTCTATCCGTAAACCACTCATGTAAGATTTGATAGTATCGTTTTATATTCCCCCATATTTTCACTATATCGCTATCTTCCGGCTCTAATTTGCGTTTGAAATAGTTGAAAATAAAAAAATCACTTCCATCTGATTTTATTGCTTTGCCTTGAGAGTCTAAATCGGGTTCTACCTGGGTAATTAATTTAAAGATAAATTCTATTTTTGTTGGTTGCTTTTTTGGGTCATCATTAGTTAAAAAATACCAAAACTCCTTATTCTGCAAAGCATATTCTATATCATCCCATTCTTTGGCTATTTCAAATTGCCTTAAACGGTGTATTTCTTTTTGGTGATTATCAAATTTTGATGAACTTTTCAATAGCAGTGCTTTTATTAATTCTGCATTTGTTAGCGGTATTTTCCCGCCATTCAAGTTCATAAATCTCCTGATAGGGTCTTCGCCCCCTGCAGCTATTTCATACCATATTACTCTGGTATCTTCGGTAAATTTTTCAAAAAAAGTCCCCCTTCTTTGAAGCCCTCCCAAATATTGCCTAATTTCATTAACTGCTATATTAGCAAAAAAATAATCAATATTTGCATTATTTTGCTCTGCAATATTTAAATTATTTAAATTATTTAGATAATTTCTAAAACCTTCTCTGGTCTCGTAGTCAATAGTAAAATCAGGGGATAAATTAGCGTAATCTTCCATTCTGCTAAAATATTTAGCTATCAACAATATCGTAGTTAACCGCTGCTGCCCGTCTATTACTTCATAGCTAATTTTATCTTCCCTTAGCTTTACTACTAATGGCTGCAAGCAATAATAGTTATTATCCTCTTTTTTAAACTCATTAATATCATTTAATAAGTCTAATACCTGCTCCTTATCCCACCTGTAGCCCCTTTGATAGGCGGGAATATGAAAGTGGAGTCCGTTTAAGCCACTAATAGGCAGGGCAGTTAAATTTTGAGGTTGGTTTTGCATATTTTGAAATTTTACACAAAATAACTATTTCGCACAAAATACCCAATCTTATCACCAAAAATGTCCATTAGACCTAATTTTAAAGGTTCACCTTTTTTTCTTAGCCTTTGGGGCAGGTGGGGGCGAATTGGGCACACCAACAGGTTTTTGCTGTAACATAAGGAGTGCTGCATTTCTTCCTTGCAATGCCTGCTGATGGTCGGGCTTTATTTGTAGGGCTTTATCCCATGCTTCTAAGGCTTCTGTGGGCATTTTATTAGAGTAATAAGCACCTCCTACATTGTACCATAAGTCAGGATTGTTAGGCTGTGATGCCAATCCTTTCTTAAACACTTCAATAGCCTCTAAATATTTGCCAAATTTACCGTATTGCTCCCAGCCTACTGTTAGGTAATGGTTGGCAATAAGGGCATCTATGCTTACTAATGTGGGGTAGTTGGGGTAGTATTTTCTAACGCTGTCGGTGCACATTTGGGCACTGTCTATGTTGTTTAGCTTTAGGTAGGCAATACCTTTGTTTAAGAACCCTGCTACAAAGGTGGGATGTATGGATATGGCATGAGTAAGTAAGTCTATGGCACTATGCAGCTTTTGGTTCTTAGTTGCCGTAACGGTATCAAGGTCTGCCATGCTGATGTAGGAGGCAGCTACATTGCCTAATACAAGCACACTATTGGGTACTTTTTTAAGGTCTGTAGTAAACAGGGTTTTGTCATTTTTCCAGTCCGTATTACGGGGTATGGTTATGCAGGCATATACCAGCGTAATAGCCCCTGTGATGCCCAATAGTACCGTTAATTGCCTATTTTGCTGCATTTTTTCTACCAATTTGCAAAGGGCATAGGCAATGATAGTGGCAAAACCTACCGATGAGTGAAAAATAAGCCTTTCGCCCATTGTTGCACCAATGTTAAATATAAGGTTATTAACCATAAACAGGTGAACCATGTAAAACGCAATGGAGTATGAGATAACTTTTTCCGTTCGCCCTTTTTGCAAGGCTAAATACACTGCAAGTAGTATTAACCCTAAATGAAACAGAATAGAGAGCCATACTTTGGGGTGGGAATATTCTACGTAAGGAATAGTGTTGTAGCTGTAATCGGCAGAAAGTGGGTAAGGAATGGCTAATAGCTTAGCATAGTTAATGGAGGTGGCAATTTGAGTAGCCTTTTTCTGCTCCGGTGATTTACAAAAATAATAAGGATTGTTTAATATTTCTTTGTCTGAATTGGCATTTCCTTGCATTAAGCCTTCTACCATTTCGCTAAAGGTGCGGTCTTGGTCTTCACCGTTTGACACCTTTAAACGAATGGAAAAATAGATGCCAAATACCAACAATAAGGGTAGGGTGTACATCACTAATTGGCTTATAGTGGCTTTTCTAAAGTAAAGCAAAGCTAACGGAAGGAGTAGAAACAGAGTAATGGCATATTCTTTTGATAAGAATGCCAAAAAATAGCAAACTGTCCCGCCCGCTATGTACAGTAAGCCATGCGTTTGTGCGTCTTTATTTTTTTTGTTGGCAAAAGCGTCTATAGCTTTGAAAGAAGCAATTAGCGTTAAACACATGAAAATGAGCGACATAATTTCGTCCCGGCTTTTCACATTGGCTACCACCTCGGTGTGTATAGGGTGTGCCGTAAATATGACTGCTGCCACAAAGGCTGCAAGGGGCTTGTCCGGGAAAATGATGTATCTTAAAAAATAAAGCACTATAACCACACACAGCATATACCACATTACGTTAAACAAATGCCGAAGGTGCATATTGCCTACCAGCTTTTGTTCGGCAGGTCCTCTTATGCCATAAGTGAAGCTCTGTTTTAAGTAACTATCTACTTTTTCAACGGGAACAGCCCCAAATACTTGCTGCTCCATAGCAAATGTAACCATTGAAAGAGGACGATAACGCCCACCGGCTAATTGATTAACAGTATTCAGCTGCTTGTAATAACTGTCGTAGGCATCTTTCGTTAAGATACTGGGTATGCCCGCAAAGCCTTCCTGTACATATTCGTTTTTAACAATTACTATGCCGTCATCATGCGCATACTCGTTCATGTATGTGTTGATGTAAAGCACAAAAGCTAAGGCAGCTACTATGATAGCTTGTAGTTTAAAGCCATATATAGTAAACGGCTCCGGCAGTTTGGGGGCTACCGATCCTGCCGAAGCATTGCCGGCATTACCCACATTGGCAGGTGCAACCTGCGGTTTAGGTTTATTATCCGATTGTTGATGTTGCTTTTTAGCCATATTTAGCCAAAAGTATAAAATAATTTATCAACTTGCACTATTCTGCTGCTTATTCCGCCAAAAACTGCGTTACAATGGCTAACAGTTGTTGGGCAGCGTCTTCTAATATTTCGTTTACGACTATGTGTTTGAAGTAGGGGGCAAAAGTTAGCTCATGTTCTGCTTTAGTTATGCGCTCTTGCAGGCTTTGCGCTGTTTCTGTTCCTCTGAATTGCAAGCGTCTTTTAAGCTCTTCCACAGAGGGTGCTTTAATAAAAATAGAGCATACTTGGGGCGCAGGAAATGTAGTTATCAGCGACTTTGCACCATGTACGTCTATGTCTATCACCGGGCACTTTTGAATATACCATATCCGGTCTAATTCCGACTTTAGCGTGCCATAGTATTTACCGGTATATACCATTTCATGTTCCACAAAGGCATTTTCGCTAATCAACAGCTTAAAATCTTCTTCTGAAAAAAAGTAATAATCTTTACCGTGAACTTCACCGGGCCGCGGACTGCGCGTACAGGCAGATACGGAAAACGCAAGCTGCGGGCACGCTTTTAGTAGCCGCTTTACTAAGGTAGTTTTACCCGAACCGCTTGGGGCTGTAATAACAATAATTTTATTTTGAAATTGGTGCAATGCTTTGAGTAATAGACAAGCAAATGTACTCAAATATTGTAAACATTCAGCATACGCTAATTAGCCTCATTAAGGCTTCATAAAATTAGGGTTTACCAATAAACTTGAGTCGGTTAGCGTTTGTAAAAATGCTATAATGTCGCCCATTTCTTGGGCTGTCATGCGGTTTTTCTTTTGCGTAGTCATTACGGGGTCAAGGTTTTTTCCGTGATGAAAGCCCGTGTTGTAGTGGTCAAGGCACTGTTGCAGGGTATTAAACCTGCCATCGTGCATGTAGGGTGCCGTTAGGGCAATATTTCGCAAAGATGGGGTCTTAAATTTACCGCTGTCTGAAGGTAAAAGCGTAATTCTATACCTACCAGCGTCAGTGTATATACTGTCAACTCCGTTATTCCTAAATTCAAAGTCTGAAAATGTGCCCCCCATGGTGTGGCAGTGGGTACAGTCGCCTTTATCACCATCTTCAAACAGTGCCATGCCTCTTAACTCTTGGGCTGTAAGGGTAGCTTCTCCCTTCACATAGCGGTCATAGCGGGTGTTGCCTGATAATAGGGTGCGTTCAAACTGTGCTACTGCCTTCATTAGCATGGGCGTGGTAATGCTATCTCCGCCAAATACTTGCTTAAATAAGGCAGGGTAGGTAGAATGCCTGTTCAATTTTACAATTAACCTCCCCAAATCTTCGTGCATTTCTATTGGGTTTTGAATGGGTCCAATCACTTGGCTTTCTAAGTCTACTGCGCCTCCGTCCCAAAAAAACTTTTTTTGGTAGCCTAAGTTGAACAACGGCATGGCATTGCGCGTGCCGGCTATGTGGTCTATACCGGTGCTAAATCTGCGTGCACTGTCCACAAAGGCGTATTGCTGAATATGGCAACTTGCACACGCCATAGTGTTGTTGGCAGATAAAATAGGGTCGTAAAACAACTGCTTGCCCAATGCCACTCCCTCCACACTCATGGGGTTGTTATCCGGAATTTTCATGGCTGGCAAGCCTGCAGGTATAGCCAAATTATAATAGGTTAATCCGTTGACGTGACTATCTGGATTGGGGTCTTTCTTGCACGCTACTATGCTTGAGGCAATGTATATTAAGAAGAATATGACAAAAAAGAAGATATATTTTTTGGCAACCATTACAAAATATTAATAGATAGAATTGATGCTAAAAGCGCGCTTAAAATTATTATTCATATCCAATAGCCACGGTTGGTCGTCAAAGTCAGTAGAATGTCTTACGCCATTAGTTTTAAAGTTAATGGGGGTGTTTTGATTATAAAGTTGGTTCAGGTCTAACTTTATCTCTATTGTTTTGCTTTTACCTTCTATGGTAAATGAAGATAACGGTAGCTCTACCATTGCCAAAGCCGTAGATGTGCCATAGTGGTAAGATAAGGGTAATTCAGCCCCGGTATCGTTTAGATAATTACCCTCATGTTTATAGAAAATATAGCCCGTTCTCCATGACCATATCATGCCGTAGGAAGGGTCTAATTCTCCTTCTTGCGTGCCTGAATTGTTATGTGCCGAATCCACACCCAAATAAAACCTGACAGCCTTGTATGTGCCGTTGGGAATATTGGACGCAGTAAAATAGCAAGTGCTTGAGTCTGCTACGTTAATTAGCTTATGATTATAGAGGTTTACTTCGGTGTTGTCTTGTTTAATAAAAGTAAAGTAACTGATATAATACTTCATTAAAGTAATGTTGTATTTATTGCCAAAGCTATTGGTATATTTCATTTTACCGAACTCAACTTTTTCATTACCTACAGTGGTAACGTAAGATAGGGTTATGTTGGCACTTTGGTTTGGTGTGGTTACGACGTCATCGGGTCTCTTTTTACAAGAAGACACCAAAAGGACTATCAATGCCACGCTTAGGGCACAAAGCTGGCTTTTTTTATGAGCCATGTTGAAAAGGGATAAAGGGAAACGCATATATGGTGCTATTAAGGTTAGGGGCAAAGTTAAGTAATTTTTACGGATTATAAGTGCATTCCTCACACGCCTGTATTTACTTGGTTCTATAAGTCTCCAAGCATATATCATCAATATAGGCTTCCACCCCACCTGGGCACCATACGTATAGCTTAACTACAGCCCCTTCGGGCATATATTTAGGTAGTTGGGCATAATAATAAACAGTACCATAGCGGTTGGGGTGGCAGTGGTTTAGGTTAATGGTTTTACAGTGGCAAGGGTTGTCGGTAAGCCCTATTTTGTTTTCAATAGTAGCCCCCTTCCAAAATATGGTATTGCCGGTAGCACTGTCGTTTATAGAAAAAACCAAAACGGGTTTATTATAGCCGTATCCCTTGGGATACATAAATTTTCCGCTACACTTCACATAGTTGGCATTGCCCCACGTTTTTTTATTGTAAACGGTTATTATAGTTTTAGGTTGGTATTCTTCTCCGGTCATGTGGTAAACAAAGTGGCTATCGCTACTTTTGTTAGCCACATAGTGGTTGTTTTCAGAATCATCAAAGGCTTCAGTGGCTATAGTGGCTATCTTCTTTAATCGCCCCGGAGGAGCCTGAACTTCATACAAATCATGGGTTAATAAATCGTTGTATGATAGCGTGGTTTTGAATAATATTTGCTCGTTAAAAGTTGTGCTTGATGCTTCGCTAAGCAATAATCCATAGTGCTGTTGATAGCTGTAACTCATGTTCACCGCTACTAAGAAGAGGTAAAGCAAGCCTACTATGGACTTTAACCCTATTTTTAACTTTAATATTCCTTCAATAAACGCAGCTAAGGGTAGGGCAAGTAAGGGGTATAGGTGTATCATGGGGCGTGAACCATAGCCGTTGATGTAATTATAGCAATACCATGAATAAATAATGTAAATATAAATAGGGATTAAACTATAAATGCTCCAATTAAAAGGTTTTAGTTTATTTTTGAAAATCAGCCCTACAATGGCAAGCACCATAACGGGGCAGTAGGGTAGCCAACCATTATTGCCACCCATTAAACCTTCCATAATCTTTGGCTTATTCCAAAAAAAACTTTGTCCTGCACCGTAGCTGTAAAAGAAATAACTGCCCGATAGCTGCTTCCAATAGATTAACTGAGGTATCCACACCACAAAGCAAAGCACTGCTGCAAGCGTAACGGGCAGTATATTGTCCATTAGAAACTTCCATTTTAGGGGAATGTCTTTTAGTGTGCTAATGTTGTAGCAAAGGGGTATAAGCACGCATACAATATCCACCGGTCTAATTAGGGTTATTAGCCCCAAAATTAGCCCCAAGCGGCTAAAACTATACCAAGACGGTTTTTCATGTATTGCAATAGTAGCTTTTATAAAACAAGCATAAAGAAAAAATAGCGGTATATGCGCCATACCGGGTTGAAATACGCCAAACCAAAACAAATTTGTGCCCCATAGCAGTGTGGCACAGCTTGCCAATGCAACCCAATCGCTAAAAAAACGTTTTACAATGCCATATACAATCAATAAGCCCCACAGCAGATACACGCAGTTGCTTAGGGTAATAAATTGCAGATAGATAGGAGAAAAACCGGAGGCATCGCCTCCTTGAAGTAAGGCAATACTATGCCCCACAGCAAAGAACGGCAACTCCATAATGGCTACGCCTATCGTATATTGGTTAACAGCGTGCCCCAAAGGCGATTTGCGCTCTTTCAATAAGCTGCAATATTCTACCACATCTTTGGGTACAGCTTTTGCGTTATTAAAGCTGTCTATGTTGAATAAATTATTTTGAATAAAAGCACCCGGCAGGTAAAGATAGTACCCCAACGCATCGCCAAAGAGCGGCTTTTGCTCATTTTTATAAGCAAAAACGAATATAAGTAGCACTGCCATATTGGCATACAGCAGCAATCTTTGTATTTGTCCACCTATCTTCATAGTAAAAACGCAGCAAAAGTAGCTAATTGCAAATTAAGAAGCTGTGTGCATAATAGTTGCCTAATAGGTATTGTTATATACCTTTGCGCCAATTATCAGTCTAAAAGTGTTTATAATAAGATGGACAACCAAAACTATAAATTAGCCACCCGTTTAATTCATGCCGGCGTAGAACCTGACCCAAGCACGGGTGCCATTATGACCCCTATCTACCAAACCTCTACTTATGTGCAAGCAGCACCCGGCGACCATAAAGGCTATGAATATGCCCGCACCCAAAACCCTACGCGTACTGCCCTTCAAAACGCCCTTGCTTCCATAGAGAATGCCAAATACGGGCTTTGCTTTGGCAGTGGTATGGCTGCCACCGATGCCGTGTTAAAGCTATTACAACCCGGAGATGAGGTGATAGTAAGCAACGACCTTTATGGTGGTACTTACCGCATAATGACCAAAGTATTTGCCCATTATGGTATCAAATTTAGCTTTATATCCATGCAAAACGCAGGTGATATTGAAGGCTACATTACGTCCAAAACCCGTATGCTATGGATAGAAACACCCACCAATCCACTATTGAACATAATAGACATAGCAGCTTGTGCACAAATTGCCCATGCTCATAACATGATATTGGTATGCGACAACACCTTTGCATCACCTTATTTACAAAACCCTATAGATTTGGGCACAGATATAGTGCTACACTCGGCTACTAAATATTTAGGCGGGCATAGCGATG
The DNA here is from genome assembly GCA_010021705.1 of Chitinophagia bacterium. Lineage (GTDB taxonomy): Bacteria > Bacteroidota > Bacteroidia > Chitinophagales > Chitinophagaceae > RGMU01. Next base: position 14,634 of record RGMU01000002.1, read on the forward strand.
TGGTGCATGGTTGCCTATTGCTGAATGACCCTACATTGGAAGAGAGGCTACGCTTTATGCAAAATAGCTGCGGGGCTGTTCCGGGTCCGCATGACTGTTGGTTAGTGTTAAGGGGCATAAAAACACTGCATATCCGTATGCAACGCCACTGCGAAAATGGCGAAGCCGTTGCCAAATATTTAGAGCAACACCCAAAAGTGGCAAAAGTGTATTGGGCTGGTTTTCCGCACCACCCCAACCATGATATAGCCAAAAAGCAAATGCGAGGCTTTGGCGGTATGATTAGCTTTACCCTAAAAGACGATAGCATAGAAGCAGCCATGAGCGTGCTTACCCGCACCAAGCTGTTTTCTTTGGCAGAATCTTTGGGTGGGGTAGAATCGTTGATAGGACACCCCGCTACCATGACGCATGGCTCTATACCACGTGAGGAGCGCATAAAAAATGGCTTGTCGGACTCGTTGATAAGGCTAAGTGTAGGCATTGAAGATGCAGATGACCTTATTGCAGATTTAGCGACAGCATTAGTCTAATTTGGTACTTAACTTTTGCTCAACAGGTTATTTAACATTAATCAATAAGCCATAATAAATGGCATACCCTATATTTGCTCTTTTACAGCGCAAATAGCAATCTATTATTCAATGAATTTTCATTTATCAGGCATTCCTGACCGTACTCAAAAGACCCGTAGTTATGGGCTTACCATGGTTATGGATAAAGGGTTAGGCATAGACGGTGTTCGCGATTTTTTAAGTATCGCAGCTCCATATACAGATATTGTTAAATTAGGTTTTGGTACAAGCTATGTTACCAACAAACTTCGCCAAAAAATTGAAGTGTATTTAGAGCATAATGTACCGGTTTATTTTGGAGGCACGCTATTTGAGGCATTTTTAATCAGAGACCAATTCGAAGACTATTTAAGCCTTATAAAAGACTATGGCTTAAAACACGTTGAGGTATCAGACGGAGCATTATCCATTCCGCATATTGAAAAATGTGGCTTTATTGAAAAATTAGCTCAATTTGTTGAGGTGTATAGCGAAGTTGGCTCGAAAGATGCCACCAACATTATGCCACCTTATAAGTGGATAGAGCTTATGCGGGCAGAGTTAGACGCAGGTGCAAGCTATGTGATAGCCGAAGCACGTGAAGCGGGTAATGTGGGCATATACAGAGGCTCCGGTGAGGTGCGCGAAGGCTTGGTGCAGGAAATACTGACCCAAATACCTTATGAAAAAATAATATGGGAAGCTCCCCAAAAAGCGCAGCAAGTTTACTTTTTAGAGCTTTTGGGTGCAAACGTAAACTTAGGCAATATTGCGCCTACGGAGGTGATAGCTTTAGAAGCCATGCGCTTGGGCTTGCGTGCCGATACTTTTACGCTTTACTTAGACGATAAAGTGAAATATCATAATGGGGTAGTGAGAGGTTAGTTTTATCTTTATACTATAGGATTTTCACCTCATTCAAACATCTTCCTAAATTTTGTAGCAATGTAATAATAGCAAAAGAAGCAACATTTATTACATTTGCCTGCTGATAAACGTAAATATGCAATATCGTAAAATAAACAACATCTTTGGCTGGGTAACAATGGCTATTGCGCTAATTACCTATACCATGACCATGGAACCTACTGTTAGTTTTTGGGACTGTGGCGAATTCCTATCCTGCGCTTATAAATTGGAAGTAGGGCACTCTCCGGGAGCACCGTTTTTTATGCTAATGCAGCGTTTGTTTGCCATTTGCACCGGAGGCGCGGCACTTACAGGAGGATCTTCGGAAAATGCAGCATGGGCTATCAATTTTATGTCGGCTTTGAACAGTGCCCTTACCATTCTCTTTTTGTTTTGGACAATCACTATTTATGCCAAAAGGCTACTTGTAGGCAGGGGTAATGACGTAGATGCTAAGCAAACAGCCCTTATTATGGGGGCTGGCGTTGTGGGCGCACTTGCCTACACCTTTTCCGATACTTTTTGGTTTTCTGCCGTAGAAGCTGAGGTATATGCCACATCAAGCCTTTTCACAGCCCTTACCTTTTGGTTAGTGCTTAAATGGGAAGAAATAGCAGACGAGAAATATGCAGACCGCTATTTGGTGCTTATTTCGTTTTTGATAGGCTTATCGGTGTGCGTGCACTTGTTAAACTTGCTTACCATACCACCATTGGCTATGGTTTACTATTTTAGGCGGTATAAAGCTACCCGCATGGGTACATTTATTGCCTTTTTGGCAGGTGTGGCGGTGCTTGCCTTTGTGCAATACGGGGTAATACAATATATCCCTAAAATAGCCTCTGTGTTTGACATTATGTTTACCAATGGCTTCCATGCTTCGTTTGATACAGGTTCAATCGTGTTCTTGTTCCTATTGTTTGGACTATTAGGAGGGGGAGTATTCATTGCTATGCAAAAGAAACACTACCATTTACATACCGCATTGCTGTGTGTTGTTTTTATAATTATAGGCTATTCTGCCTATCTGTCTGCCATTATTCGCTCTCGTGCCAATGTGCCTATTGACATGACCAATCCTGACAATCCTATCACGTTCTTAGACTACGTTAACCGTGAGCAATTTGGGCAGCAACCCATTTTCATAGGACCTTACTACAATAGCGTATACACCACCGTAAAAGACAAAGGCAAAATATATGCCCAATATCAGCAAAATGGTAAAGACTATTATAAGGTAGTGGGTACTAAAAAAGAACCTAAATACGATTTTGACCAACTACACTTTTTCCCGCGTATTTGGGACCAAGAGGGTAATCACGTTAATTTCTATAAATCCTTCTTAAACTATGGAGACAACGATGCGCCCAACGATGTGGATAACTTTAAGTTTTTCTTTGTCTATCAAATGGACTGGATGTGGTGGCGGTTTTTTATGTGGAACTATGCCGGTAGGCAAAACGACATGGAAGGGCAGCTGGATAAGCAGCGCGGTAACTGGATAAGCGGTATTACCCCGCTTGACCAAATACGAGGCTTAGGCGATACCGACACTATGGCAAGCGGCTATGCCGACAACGATGCCCACAACAAGCTCTACTTTTTACCGCTTATATTAGGTATAATGGGCTTGGTGATACAATTCCGTGATAATAAGCAGGATTGGTTTATTGTAATGCTAATGTTCTTCTTCACCGGTGCAGCCATAGGAATATTCCTGAACATGCCACCGCTTCAGCCCCGTGAGCGAGACTATGCCTTTGCCGGATGTACCTATACTTTTGCGATATGGATAGGGCTTGGTGTGCTTTATTTACACCAGCTATTAGAAAAAGTTAGCAAAAAATCGCTAACGCCTCACATTGCATCTGGTATCAGTCTGCTTGCCGTTCCTATCTTTATGGCAAATGTGGAATGGAAAGACCATGACCGCTCTAAGAAAACCTTAGCGCGCGCCGTTGCTCACAATACCCTTATGGCTTGTGCGCCCAACGCAGTTTTGTTTACCTTTGGCGACAACCAGACTTATCCGCTTTGGTACTTGCAAGAAATTGAAGGCTTTAGGCGTGATGTGCGTATCATCAACACCAGCCTATTAGGTATTGATTGGTATGTTGACCAACTAAACTACCGTACCAACGATGCACAGCCGGTGCCCATGATTTGGAAAAGAGATGACTATACGGGTGATAAGTCTAACTATATACGCTTCTTTGCAAGCAAAAAGTTAGACCAAAATCGCTATTACAATCTTAAAGAGGTGTGTCAATTTATGGCAAGCAATAATGATGATGACAAGCTACCATTGCAAAGTGGAGACCTTATCAATTACATGCCTACCAAAAACTTTTATGTTCCTACCTTAACCAAAGAACAGCTATTGGCGAAGGGGCTTATCTCTGTTCAGGATACTGCCAATGTGTTTACCGAAATGAAGTATAGCTATCCTAAAGAGACCGCTTTCAAAAGTGACTTAGCTATTCTTAACATTATAGCCGGCGTAGCTGAAGCCGGTTGGGAACGTCCTTTATACTTTGATGCGGGCTTGCGCTCCGGAGACTATGGTGGTGCCGGTGATTACCTACGCTTAGAAGGTAATGTGTATCGTTTATTACCTTATAAGTACAAAGATTCCTTAAAAAATCCGGAAGTATTAGGTACGATTAATACCGAAAAAAGCTACGACCTGTTTATGAAATATTGGTGGGGCGGTGCAGAACGCAATGACGTTTACTTTGACGAGCCTAACAGGCACGAGTTTGTAACTTACCGTATGAACGCTGCAACACTTGCCAAAGCACTATACGTTGAAGGTAAGAAGGAAAAGGGCTTGCAGGTGTTAGATAAGGTAATGACCGGCATAACCGAGCATTCCTATCCTTATGACTACAGTACTTACTATATAGCCGCAGCTTACTTTAGGTTGGGTGAAATGAAAAAGGCTAAAGACCTTAGCAACAAAATAATTCATAACGCTGAAACCGACCTTAAATGGGTAGGGCAGCTAAGCGAGCAAAACCAAGTGAACATGGGCTTTGACGTTAGGCAGCAGCTTAACATCATGCAGTCGCTAAGCCAAAACGCCCTCATGGTTGGAGATTCTGTTTATGCTAAAGAAGTGTATGACAGAATGGGCAGGCTACAACCCCTCTTCAAAGGCAATGCCCTGAAGGAGATTATGGGTAAGCAAGGCGGTGGCGGTGATGATGAAGAGTAGTCTTATTCTTTGGTAAGCATATAAATAAAACGGAGGCAGTTACTAATTTGTAATTGCCTCCGCTTTGCTTTAGCCTATTTGCTTTAGAATATAGCGTAATCCCTTCGGGGTGCGTTTATCCTCAATCCAAAGTAAACCACATTACTGTTTAACGCTTGTGTGTTAGTGCCCAATGTAGATGTGTTAGGATATACATTGGCAGTATTTTTGTAAGAACGGTAAATAGCCCCTAAATCTAAGAAGTAATTTCTGCGGAACTGATAAGAAAGGTTAATATTGGTTATTTGGCATTGGTTTTCTGGACCATTAATCATTTTTACACCATACGTATTAGCACCTTTGGGTGCGCTTGTATAAGGGTTAAATATAGAATTGCCAAAGTTGGTGCTACCGGTATCTGTTCCTTGTTTATAGTACATCATTTTTACCGTTAGGCACAGGTTTTTAATGGGTTCATAGCGTAAAATACCCACACCTTTTATAAATCCTGCGCCAATGGGGTCGGCAAGTGGTTGATTGTAATTGGTGTAGTTGGCAGTACTGTCTTGTGCAGAATAGGTGTAGGGTCTTACCACATCTAACTCTGCCAATAGGTCAAGGTTTCTTATGCCCAATGCGTCAAAGTATTTACCGCCAAGCTGTGCCCCCCATTTGTTACCATACCAGCCCTTGCTGCTTAGTAGTTCTTTTACCCTAAATTCGTTAAGCATAAACTGTCCGTAAAGCTGTATTCTTTTAGCTACAATGGCTTTTACGTTCCAGCCCAACAGTGCTTTGTCCCCATAGCCGTTGTGGCTGTTTATGGTCTGTAATAGCACTACCGGATTTAGATAGTTGGCTTCAAAGCTGTTGGTGCGACCAAATACCACTGTTTCAAAAAAACCAATGGTAAACCATCGCGTAGCATTATAGGATAAGTAATGGTAAGTGGCAAATTTTTTGTCATAAATAGTGTCATTGCCTTTGCTGTATTGGTGAACGAGCTGCATGGTGTTGGACTCATAGTTGAACTTCCAAAGCCTTGCTCTTGCTCTTAAAAAGGGAATATTGCCCGATTGGTCGCTTAAAAATAGGCTTGTAGTGCCTTCGCCTATAAAGTGCCTTCCTGAACCGAAGGTAATGTTAACTTTATCTTTAATGGCTGCAAAGTCTATATAGCCCGAAGCATTAAAATAGTTATACGTACCTGTTTTAAGGTTAGTAGGCTCAATAAAGTATGGAGCACCCGGTATGGCTTTATACTTTTTGTTAGTGTTGGCATACATATAAGCCGGTAACACCTCTTGGTTATCGGTAAAATAAGTATAAAACCCTACCTTTTTGCCTATCCAGCCTCGCACTTCGGCATCGTGGCTGTTGTAATACACTTTATCGGTCATGCCGGTTAGTGCAGGGCTGTTGCTTTGCTTACCCGATACCAAGTTTAGCACCGGATTAATTGCCACAAAAAACCCCTTCTTATTTACATACATCCAATTATATTGTGTTTTGTAAAAATTTCTCAAAATAGGTCGCTTAGATGGCAAAGCACCATTTTCATCGGCAGTCCACTCCCCATTTTCCGACACCATTTGAGCCATGTTATACTTGTCTATCCTGCTCCATTTAGAATAAGATGCGGAATCAGGTTCATTTTTTAATACAGACTGCAAGAAGCTAACCGCATTTTTGCGAGACTCTAATTTATTTGCAAGGCATAAGCTATCACAAAGCCTGCCGTTGCGTGTTTCTAAGCGGTCAAGCAACCAATAATTGTCTGAACCCATGTTAATATAGGTGGTTTGCGAATAGCCAAAAGCTGTGCTTAGTGCTAAAATTGAAGTTAGTCCAATGAATTTGTACATTGCGAAAAATAGAAGGTAAGTGTGTGTAAATTTGCAGTGCAAAAGTACAACAATAGCTTACATTGCTTAACATATTATGCAGCAAATATTGATTAAAAACACCACCATAGTAAACGAAGGCACGCAAACCCAAGCTGATGTGTGGCTTAAAGACGGCTTAATTTACCAAATAGCCCCAGTGATAGACCCTAAAGCCAACTGTAGGGAAATTGACGGAGAAGGGCTATATCTGCTACCGGGTGTGATAGATGACCAAGTGCACTTTCGCGAACCCGGACTGACGCATAAAGCTACCATAGCTACCGAAAGCCGCGCCGCAGTGGCGGGGGGTACTACATCTTTTATGGAAATGCCCAATACCGTGCCTCCGGCTGTTACTATCAGTGCTTTGGAGGAAAAATACGCCATAGCAGCCCAATATTCTCCAGCCAATTACTCCTTTTTTATGGGTGTTTCTAACACCAACGCCGATGAAGCTTTGCGGGTAAATGATTTTAAAAAGTCTATATGCGGATTGAAAATATTTATGGGTTCAAGCACGGGCGATATGCTAGTGGACAACTACCTCACTTTAGATAAAATATTTGGCAATAGCGAAGTTTTAATAGCCACCCACTGCGAAGAAGAGCGCGTTATTAACCAAAATAAGCTCCAATACCCGGATGCCAACCATGCCGGTTTTCACCCTCTTATCCGCAACGAAGAAGCCTGCTACGAAAGCTCTTTTACTGCCATACAGTTGGCGAAAAAGCATAATTCCCGTCTGCATATTCTACACATATCCACCAAAGAAGAACTTAGGCTATTTACCAATTTAATGCCCCTTGCCGATAAGCGCATTACTGCCGAAGTGTGTGTGCATCACCTGCACTTTACTGCCAACGATTATCCCCAATACGGCAATTTAATCAAGTGCAACCCCGCCATAAAAAATGATACCCACAAGCCAGCCCTTTGGGAGGCGTTGTTAGACAACCGCTTAGACATTATAGCCACCGACCACGCCCCGCACACCCTTGCCGAAAAAGAAATGCCCTATTCGCAAGCCCCTTCCGGTGTGCCATTAGTGCAACATAGCTTAATGCTAATGCTTCAATATGTGCAAGAGGGTAAACTTACCATAGAAAAAATGGTAGAAAAAATGTGTCATGCGCCGGCTATGTGCTTTGATATAAGCAAAAGGGGGTATATCCGTGAGGGTTATTATGCCGACTTGGTGCTTGTAAATCCCAAACAACCCTATACCGTATCTAAAAGCAATATATTGTATAAATGCGGTTGGTCTCCTTTTGAAGGGCATACTTTTCCTGCAAGCATTGATTATACGATAATAAATGGCAACATTGTTTATGAAAAGGGTACAATTTTGGATTTATATAAAGGTAAAAGACTGGAATTTGACCGTGCATGACAATAGACAAAACCACCCTTAACGATTTACACATATTCAACGCTTCGGGAGCATCTGTATTCTCATTGATAGATTATACCGTTAGTGCAGTGGGTAAAGAGCAGTTGCGTAAATTTATTGCCCATCCGCCCGACAGTTATGAAAAATTAATGGCTATGCAAGTTGCCATTAAATTTTGGTGTAGCCATTTGGGGCAGTGGCAGAAAGCTATTAGTAACGGCACGGTGGTTATGCTTCAGCAATATTATGATAACGCAGATGTAGATGATAAACCACCCGGTTTGCTATTATCGCTGTTTGGTGGGGCATTATTAAAACTGATAAATCCGCAAGGCTATTATGCAACCTCTTATAGTCTAAAACATTTTACCGACTTTTTTAATGGATGTAGAGAACTGTTAACACTAAAAAATGAAACTGACTTACCCCCACTCTTGAGTGCTGACCTTGATGCCATACAACAAGAATTGCAAGACGAGCTTATCTTAAAGATAGAAAACATAAGTAGCAGTACCTCTTTTGCCACCTTAGCCAACATTAACTGCAATGTAAGAAAAAAGCTGAAAAGCAAAATAGAACGCCTAATCATGCTGTTTGCACGTCAGGATGCGTTGCAATCTATGGCACGTGCCACTTTGCAGTTAGGGTGGCATTTTCCGGTCATTTTGCAGGGAGGCAAAATGGAGTTAACAGTTGAAGGGTTATATCACCCTTTGCTGCAAAAACCTATACAGTACAATACCATCTTTGATAATAAAGTGCCATTTTTGCTGTTAACGGGTGCTAATATGTCGGGTAAAAGCACCTATATGCGTGCTTTATGTGTGGCAGCATTGCTTGCTCATACCGGTATGGGAGTGCCGGCTCAATCTATGACCGTAAGCCGGTTGCAAGGCATCATCACCAATATGCAAGCCGAAGACAATTTGCTAAAGGGTGAAAGCTACTTTATGGCAGAAATAAAGCGAATAAAACACACAGCCACGCTTTTAGCTCAACATCAAGGCTATTTGGTGGTGTTAGACGAGTTGTTTAAGGGCACTAATGTGCACGATGCCTGCGAATGCACCAAAGCGGTGGTAGAGGGATTATTAGGCATGCCGCAACACTTGCTTGTACTTTCTACTCATCTATATGAAGTAGCCACTGAACTGAAACACCACACTAATATTCAGTTTGCCCAATTTATTACTACCTTTACTCACAATGGAGAGTTTATTTTTACTTACCGCTTGGAAAACGGCATTTCCAACGATAAAATAGGCTATAAAATGCTGCTCAAAGAAGGCGTATTGTCTCTATTGGGCAACAATTAATCAACTTCCTTAGTGGCTGTATATGAAGACATCGCATAAAATAGTTGTTGCTTTTTTGTTGCTGCTTTTGGCAGTAGGGGGGGCTATGGCATATAAGTGGGAACGCAAGAAAAAGCAAAAAGCCTATTTAGCGCGCTTAGCAGAGTGGAAGCGGCAAAAAACAATGCCGCAACCCTTTAAGTACAAGTTTATTACGCCTGATAGCCTTGAAAATCGCTATTTGTTGCTGTCTCCTTATAAACTGTATATGTGGCAGCACGGCAGGTATATGATATTGGATACTAAAGGAAATATCTATGCCGAAAAATATGTTCCCGGTTTGGTGAACGGCTTTAGGCAAATTAAAATAGGCAACACGCCTTACTATACCTATATGGTAAACGACACTACCGTGCACCATATTTTAAAGGCAGGATTAGTTGCCGGCTATGCTGTATTGTTAGACTCTGCCTTGCGAGAGGTGAAGAAGTACCGTCTATTGCCCCACAACGACATAGTGATAGACAGTAATCAAGGCTTAGACCTGCATGATTTTATCATTTTTAACCCGGAGCACTATATTGTAATGGCTGCTTATGAAAAAACCGTAAACAACATACCCGATACCATTCCCTACCACAAGCGGGTGAAGGTAGTTGCCAATATACTACAAGAGGTGGATAGCGGTAGGGTAGTGTGGCAGTGGGACGCTACCCAATTTCCGGAACTTTATGCCGCAAGCGTGGAGCACAACCAATTTACCGATACCACCAAAGCGCAGGACTACACACACATTAATGCAGCCTTTCTTGACCCTACGGACAGTAATTTAATATGTAGCTTCCGCAACGCCGACCAAATTTTGAAAATTAGCCGTAAAAGCGGCAAAATATTGTGGCGATTAGGGGGGCTACATTCTACCTTTAAAATCCCTGAAAAATACCGCTTTATGCGGCAACACGCCCCCGTAAAGACATTGGAAAATGCTTCACTTTTGTTATTAGATAATGGAGAAAAATACAAACGAAAAACAACGCGCGTATTAGAGTTTTGGTTAGATGAAAAACATAAAACCATTAAACGTATTAAAGAAACCCCCTTACCAGACCATTTTGCGCAGATGATGG
>RGMU01000011.1 GCA_010021705.1 Chitinophagia bacterium
TACCCACTTGGTAAGCCTACCGGTAGCCCACTCTTTCCAGGAATTTGTGGGGCAACTAAGGCTACCCAACTTTTCCGGCTTTACTAATCCTAAAGTGTGGGGCTTGGGCGCAACCATTGCAGCCGTAGCGTCTATTGAAACCCTGCTGTGCATTGAAGCCACCGATAAAATGGACGCTCAAAAACGCTATACGCCCACCAATCGAGAGCTTATAGCACAGGGTGTAGGCAATATGCTAAGCGGCTTTGTTGGCGGGCTACCTATGACCTCTGTAATAGTGCGCTCATCAGCAAATGTAAATGCAGGTGCCACCTCCAAACTTTCTACCGTTATTCATGGTGTGCTTTTATTAGCTTGTGCTGCCTCTATACCGGCATTGCTCAACCTTATTCCTAAAGCATCTTTAGCTGCCATATTGATATTTACGGGCTATAAGCTATGCAAGCCCAAAATGTTTGTTGAAATGTGGAAGAGCGGTATCAACCGGTTTATACCGTTTGCTGTTACTGCCATAGCTGTTCCTATAATTGGGTTGTTAGATGGCGTTGCTTTAGGCGGTGCTATAAGCATTATATTTTTATTAAGAGAAAACTATCGCCTACCCTTCTCTTATCGCAGAAGTAGCTTTACTGCCGGCGAACTGATAAAAATAGACCTTGCCCAAGTGGTTACATTCCTCAACAAAGCCGGTATTAAAGAAACCTTATATAAGCTGCCCGAGAACTCAAGCGTAATCATTGATGCCGGAAAAAGCGAATACATTGACCGTGATGCGTTAGATATTATTCGTGAATTTAGCCAAAGTGTGGCTAAAGACCGTAATATAAAACTATCCTTAGTGGGTTTTAAAGAGCAATACAATCTTCCAAAGTCGCTAAGCGAAGCCGATGTAATTGCCCACTTTATAGATATTGACGAAGTGCCCGCGCTGTCATCGGGCAATCACAAAGACCTTATGCAAAACCTAAGCATTAACAACTAAAACCATTTTTCAATAACTTATCCAATATGCACACTTTAGTCAAGCGACCCCAATCGGTAACACCGGTTCAAGCATTAGAACTATTAAAACACGGCAATTTTCGCTTTATGAACAACATGAATCAGGAAAAAAACCTGATGGCATCCATGAAGCAAACCGTACACGAGCAGCACCCCTTTGCGGTGATATTTAGCTGTATGGATTCCCGCACTTCTGCCGAATTTATTTTTGACCAAACTTTTGGCGATATTTTTAGTATCAGAATAGCCGGCAATGTGGTTAGCAGCGATGTGCTGGCATGTATAGAATATGCCACACACTTTGTGGGCAGTTCTCTGATAGTGGTATTGGGGCACACCAACTGCGGTGCAGTGAAAGGTGCGTGTGCCGGCGTAAATGCGGGACATTTAACTAATTTATTAGGCAAAATTACACCGGCAGTGCAAGCAGAAACACCCAAACACTTGCACCCCGTTGGCGAAAACAGTGAGTTTGTAAATGCTGTTGCATGTGCCAATGTGCGCATAGCATCTGAAGAAATTTACCGTAGCAGCCCCATAATAGCTCAAAAAATTGATGAGCAAAAAGTGGGCTTAGTGCCCGCCATGTATAGCCTTTCCACCGGCAAAGTAACTTTTTATCCCTCCATAGGCTTTAGTTTAGCGGAGGATTAATAGCACAATGTGCGCACCTATCAGTATGGAAATTTAGGGGGGCTTGCGCCTCCCTTTTTTATCATAACCTACCTACACCATCTTCACCACCAGCACTTTTGCTGTGGCGGGTTTTACCTTAAAACGTTCGTCAAGCCGAATGCCGGAAACCCATGCTATTCTTTGATTACTTTCTAATATCCACAGCCTGTCCTTTTCATGTATGGGCACTTTAAGGTCTATCAATAGCTTACTCACTTTCTTTTTTTTCATTCCCATGCCTAACGGATAAAAATAATCACCCGTTTTGCGCTTGCGTAGCAGTAATGGGTGGTCAATGGCAGCGGCATCTATATAGGCTATGTGTGGGTTGTTGGTATCAGGTTCTACCCTATCCTTAAAGCGGAATGTAAAGGTGCCGGTGGCGGTGGTTATAGTGCAAGGCAAACTGTCTATAACAAAAATATCACTGCTTTCAGGGGCAAGGGCAGTAATAATTAAAAAGTCGCGGTTTTTGATAATTCTATGCGTAGGAGAAGCAACATAGTGCCCGCTTTCGGCATCAATAAGGCTAAGTATATCGGGCATTTGCCCGGCGGTAAAGCCATAAGGCGTGGTAAGTTCATAAACCAACGTAGCTATGGCAGTGCTTAGCTTCAGCTTGTTCAAAGGCAGATAATAATCGTTGCCCCTAAGCTCTAAAAGGCGTTTTTGCTCGGTGTTAATTTGTTTATGATAGATATTTTCGGCTTCTGCTAACTTAAAAATACTTTCATTAAAATGTTCTATACCATCAGGAAAACACTCCGTAAGGGCGGGTATTAAAACATGCCTTACCTTATTGCGCAAATAGTTGTGGCTTTGATTGGTGCTATCTTCCCGGTAGGCAATGCCGTTATCGCTGGCGTAAGCCTCTATTTGGGGCTTAGTGGCAAACAATAGCGGGCGAATAATAAAGTTGCTATCCGGCAATATGCCGTGCACTCCCCTTATGCCTGTACCTTTGCATAAATTCATAAGCACGGTTTCCACATTATCGTTGGCATGGTGGGCAGTGATAATACGACTGCTTTGGTGTGCTTTGCGCAGTTCTTCAAACCATTCGTAGCGCAATAGCCGTGCTGTTTCTTCTATGCCCTTTTTGCGGGCTTTGCATTCGGCATGGGTGTCAAACTGCTTTATGTATAACTTAATGCCTTTACCGGCACACCATTGTTCTACAAAAAATTGGTCATCATCTGATTCTTGCCCCCTAAGCCCAAAGTTGCAATGCGCTGCGTAAAAAGGAATGTTATGGTGTAATAGCAGGGTTGCCAGCACCATTGAATCCATACCACCACTTAGGGCAAGCAAAAAGCCATTGGTTTGTAAGTGAAATTTATTTTTTTTCCAATACGCTATAAAGCCGTCTTGCAGGTTCATTTTTTTGCTTTAAGCGGGGTTAAAGTTAGCTGATTGGTTTTACAGTTCCATTCCGAGCGGTAGTTTGCAGACGTAACCACATATTTGTTCCATTTGGTAAATGCTTGATTTAGCATTAGCACGCATACATCTGAAGGGGTCATGAAGTCGCCTCCATCGGTGGTGGTGTGTTTGTGGTTGCTTTCCGCAGTAGCATTATTGATATAATTATGGGTAAAAATGCTTTTATGAATAATCTTTTTTTCGGTAATTTCATTGGCAGCATTAAAAGTTAGCTCATAATCATTGCCAAAAATAATTAACCCGCCTAAATCGGAAGTAGTGAACACATACACCTTTTTGGTATTGTTGCGAATAATGGGGACGGGCGTTAAATTACAGTTGTTGTAAGCTACAAAAAAGCGGTCTTTTGCTACGGCTTTAAGCGTGGCTGCGCGTAATTGGTAATATTGCAGTTCTATGGGTGTAAACCTGCGGGTAACATGAACGGCTTTAGGGTGGTCCATATTAGACGGTAAATAGGTGATAGTGCCCAAAACTTGAGGTACTGCACCCTTATCAAAGAATATACACACAATGTTATCCTTATCAGGATACGATAAATAGCCCCCTACTTGGTTGCGGTCTCCTTTATAGCCTGCCAAAAAAAAGTCTGTGCCATACCATGCTGCAAGTTCTAAATAGTAAAGTGTTTTACCGTCTTCGGTTATCTGCTTTGCCTTGGCTTTAAGGTCGGTTTGCTGTCCCCAAACAGACCCTACCCCACTTGCCAAAAGCAGTATTATCCATACATATTTCATATAGCGGTAAAGTTACGGCTTTTCAAAAGAATAGACAGAAAAATGTGGCAGTGCGTGGGGGCATATTACTTTTTATATGGGGCGGTAAACGCTATATTTATTCATTATTCTTATGCACCCCTATAGCCATGCTTCTACTTAGTCCACACCGAAGGGTCGCTAAAGTTTATGGCTGATTCATAGCCAAAATCGTCTTTTATTAACGTAAAGGTGTCTTGCACTAAATAGCGCATGGTAATGGTGGCATATTGGGTATAGGTGGTATTGTAGGTTAATACACCGCGCCCAAATACCATTTTACCTTCTAATCTTTGGTTAGGAATAATAATGTTTTCGCCGTCCACGTAGGCTCTTACCGGCTTTTTAAAGTAGCTGTAAAGGTTTCTTATCACCACATAAGTAATGGCTTCATCGCGCCCGGCAGTGTCTATTACTAATGGATATTGGGCGGCAATAGAGTTGCTGCCTTTTTCAAATACGCGCCAGTTGCCTATATATTTATCGCGGGTAACGGTTTCACAATTAGGTCCTTCATAGCCTGAAGGGCATATACATGTGCCTCCTTGGCACACGCCTTGGTGCGCACAATTAATAGGTTTACATTTATCTAACCTGCATGATGTGTATAAAACACTACCAAAAATAGCTGCCGTGATAAGAAGAGTAAACATTATTATTCTCATAATACGCTATTTGTAATTTTATGTGTAAAGGTAAATGATTTATTGGTTTATTTTGAATACTGTTGCGTTAGTTCTGCTATTTTTTCCAAACAGACGGATGTGTGCCTGATATGGCAGGCTGATAGCCAAAGTCATCGGTAGCTCCGGTGGCACTGTCTATCACCATATAGCGGACATACAAATAAGGGTAGTTGCCACTATCTCTTTTATAGCCACCATAGCCCACCACTACTTTACCCTGATATTGCTGATTGGGTATGTATATGGAATCTTTGCTTACGGTAGCCCTTATTGGGGTTTGAAAATAATTGTAAAGGTTTCCTATTTTTATTTCGTTGGCTGCACTACCCTGCTGTATGGCTATGGTGTATTGATTTCTACCGGTTATAGAGCCGGTTTCTATTACTACCCACGTGCTTAACATTTTTTCTGAGGACTGTGTTTCACAAAGTGTTCCTTCATAGCCGGGAGGGCAACGGCACTCACCGGCATTGCATACACCACCATGGGCACACATTACAGCTTTGCATGAAGTTTCTGTATATTTAGGATTACAGGCAAAAAATAAGGCACAGCAAAGCAAGCCAACAAAAGCACTACCTATACTATATATCTTATTCATTATTTACTGCCCGCTTTTAATTAATATTACCTAATCCATACCGAAGGCTTGCTGGTGTCTACCGAAGAGTACACGCCAAAATCGTCAGGAACGCCGGTTGCGGTATCCACCACTTCATAGTACATACGTATAGAACCAAAATCACCGTGTTCTTTAGAGGAGAATATATAGCCTTTACCAAATATAGTTTTGCCTTGCATTTGCTGATTGGGTATGGTTAGCGTATCTCCTGAAACATTGCCTAATAGCGTTCCAAAATAGTTATATAAGCCATGAATTTTTACTAAAGTAGCATCTTTACCATTACCTACCTCTATGCTCAGAGCATAATAGCGATGCGGTGTAATTGTACCTTGTTCTTCTACTTGCCATAGACCCAAAAATTTATTGCGTGAAATGGTTTCGCAATACGGACCTTGATAGCCGGGCTTGCACTCGCAAGCTCCATCATTGCACACGCCACCATAAGCGCATACAATAGATTTACACTTATCAAATTTACACGAAGACGTATAGAAAGAGGCTACGAATGCCACTATGGCAAACACAACCATAAAAATTACAGGCTTTAGAGTTCTCTTCATTGGCGTATTCCGCTATACTGATTTCGCAGCTAAGTTAAGCAAATTATAGTAATCACGCTACTATTCGCAGCATAAAATACCAAAAGTAGAAACAATTATCAATTTTTCATAGCTATTAAAAAATAATCGGTATTTAGGGCTGTCTTTTATTAATAATCAGTCAATATTTTGCGCTTTATGCGTTTAATATTCCCACATATCGTGCTCTTTGTTGCGCATTTGGGTTTCTAATTCTTTAGCTTCGTAAAGTTGCTCCGTTTTACCTTTATCGTCCGTATTGTATATATCTTCCAAGCGTTGATTTAGCGAATTGGAGATTTTGGTAATTTTAGCACTATAACACTTTTGCTCAAAATATTCATCCCATGTTTGGCGGTGAGCATCGTTGGCATCGTTGTAAACAAAGTACTGTGCCAAGTATTTTCTCACATCAGGATAGTATAGCCAAAACATGGTTTGAGGTCCTTTGTAGTTACCATTGTTGTCGTATATATCTATGATAGGGGCTATGCCTACAATTCTTACATTTATGCTAACGGTATTTTTATCAAATATCCAATCTTCTTTAATGCGATATTTGGTTACAAATTGCGGGTTAAATTCTTTATTGGTAGCCACCTTTACCGTTAAGCCGGTTTCAGGGTCTTCCATTGAAATAGAGTCTATTTGGGGGTCAAATTTGGCAGAAATTTCTTCTTTGGTGAGCTTTTGCCCAAATCTGTCGTTATTCACGGTATAGGCATATAGTTTATTATCTTTAAGGTAATAGGCTAATATTTCTAACAGCATACCGCCACCGGTAAGTTCATCGCCTTCAAAGCGAAGCGGCATATTTAACTTTTCGTAAATGTCAATTTCCCGCCATACTCGCTTTTTCCACAAAATACCGGCTTCTTTTATAGACTGCCAAGGTATGGGCTTCCCAACTGGGTGTATGCGTTCCCAGCTACCATCGTTGGTAATACTGTATTGATAGTTATTATTAATTTTTAACGTTTCTGCAACTTTTTCCGGTGGTTGTGCGCTACTGCTTCCTGCAAGCAATAGCGAAGCAATAGTTAAGCACCACTTATATATTAGGGTTGCGTTCACGCTATGCTATAGTTTTTATCCACCCGTCATAAAATAGGGGTAGGTTAGGGTGCAAGTTAGGCGTAAGGCAATATTCCATATCGGCTGTTAGTCCATAAGCCGCCAATCGTTTATAATGGGAGCTTTCTTTTAAAAATGGCAGTAAACCCACATTCATGCTTTGGGCAAACAAATGCCTTACCATGCGCGCGCTATCGCAATTAATGTCAAAGTAATGACCAATGGTATAAGCCACCGCACCGGCAAACAAGGAGTCTTCTAAATTAACCTTATCTTTCCATGAAGCACAGGCTAAAAGAATATTGCCATTTAAGGTAAGTAGCTTATCGCACAGTACTTCTAAGTTTAAGAAACTGCCTATAAAAATGTTGGCAGCGGAAGTAATTTTATAAAGCAGTCGTGTTCCGTTGGTGGTAGTAAGTATTAATACTTTACCCTGTATAAACTCACGGTTATACTCTAAAGGTGAATTGCCGTATTGCAATCCGGGTGCCACTTTGCCGTCTCGCTCCCCGGCAGTAATGGCATTATCCCATTGCGAAGATAAGGCAATGCACTCGGCTACGCTATCCACCGGTTTCACTGCTATCGCCCCATTGTGCAATGCAGTTACAATGGTAGAGGTAGCCCTGAATATATCTATCACCACCACATTTTTACCTTCTGTATTGTATAAATGCAGTAAGGCAGGAGATAAACAAACTTCTATTGTAGGCTTCATAAATTTTTACTGTACGATAAAGATACATAAAAAAAGCTGCCTACCGAAGAAGACAGCCTTTGTATCGTATAATGCTAAAGTTTAGTAAACCCACATATCGTGTTCTTTGTTAAATAGCTCTTCAGCAGATTTTTGACTTTCGTATAGCATTTCCATTTTACCGCGTTGGTCGGTGCCATAGATGTCTTCAAAACGCTTGTTAAGTGAGTTGCTGATTTTAGTAATTTTGCTTGAGAACATGCGTTGTTCAAAAAACTCATCCCAAGTTGGGCGGTGCATATCGTTGTTAGGATTATACACTTCATAATTGGATAGCATTTGACGCATTTCAGGATAGTATAGCCAGAACATAGTTTGAGGACCTTTATACTCTCCATTATCACCATATAGGTCAATCACAGGAGCAATACCCGTAATACGAACTACCATTCTACCCATGTTACGGTCAAATATCCAATCTTCTTTCACCTTAAAAACAACTATGTTTTCAGGATGGAAATCGCGTTGCGTAGGCGTTTTAATCATTTCGCCTGTTTCCGGACTTTCTACCAATACCGTATCAATTTTAGGGGCAAGTTTTTCCATAATTTGCTCCTTCGTTAGCTTTTGGGTAAAGCGGTCATCGTTACCAAATGAAGAATAAGCAGCTATTTTACCTTTCTTAACATAGTCAAGTAAAATTTCTATAAACATACCACCACCCGTATTTTCATCTCCCTCATAACGGAAGGCAATGTTTTGCTTTTCGCGGATGTCTATTTCACGCCAAACGCGCTTTCTCCATAAGATGTCTGCTTCTCTGATTCTTTGCCATGGGATGGGCTTGCCTACGTGTGTAACACGGTCAAAACCACCATCAGGTGTAATAGACGGCAACCAACCTTCTTTTGTTGGCTCAATACCACCTACTTTAGTAGTAGGCACATCAGACTTAGAACCACCTTTATCGCCTCCTTGCGCATGAACGCAAATAGTGGTTAAAGAAAATGCAGAACAAAACAATAATATTTTAGAACTTATGATGTTCATATAGGTAAATTGTAATGATTTTATTAATTAAGCGTGAACACAGATGAACCTAAAGATCTTTCAACATTATCCGGTCCAACACCTTTGATATTTTCAATGAATACTTTATCTCCTGCCTTAGCCTTTGACATAACTTTGATTACGTCAGGGCTGTTAGAAAATTTAGCAATTTTAGTATCCTTCACTTTGTAAGGCCCCACTATTTCAGCACCTTTGATATACATACTGAATTCAAAACTTGTAATTCTAAAATCGGCAGCAAATTCAAAGTTTTCCAACTTAGCAATAGGCGCAATAGCCACACGGAAGGAAGATGCTAATAAAACTCCATCGCGCTTGCCCATTAATAAAACAACCGGGTCAGGAATACGCTTTACACGAACGGCTTGCATGCCCACCTTAATCGGAGCCGCATTCTTATCTTTAGGTTTAGCCATGATGTCTATGACTAAATCTTGACCTTTAAGGGTTGGTTTTTTAAATATCAATTCAAAGTGTCCGTTTGAACCTGTTTGCGTGGCTTCAGAACCAGCAGGTAAAGTTAAAAACACATCTTCAATGGCATAACCCGCAGCAGTTACGGTTACAGGGTTAGGAACACCAATATAGCACACATTCATTTTGTCTAAGCCCATAGATGCACCGGTAGTACCTACAAAATATTCAAACGTCCATGGATAAGCTTTTTTAGCCTGCCCGGGTGCTTCAAAATTCAAAACGCCCTTAACCGTTTGAACGCCTGTACCACTTGCAGTAGTCTCCCATGGGAATACACCACTCTGTATAGGCTTAGTAGAGCCACCGCCTTGCTGTATGCTTATCTCAGGCTTATTAGCCGTACTAAAGGCAGCTAATAATATATTTGCCTCGATTTTATCACCCTGTAAAGCATAAGTAGTTTTAGGAACAGCTATTGCCACTAACGAGTCGAACTTAATTTCTTTAGTGTGTGCTAATTCAGCCAAACGCTTAATGATGATAGCCTCACTACTACGGGCATCATTTTCAAATTTAGAAAACAATGCTAAGGCTGCAATGGCAGGCATGTGTTCAAAGTTACCGATACTCCAGTCGCCATTGGGATTATGGTCTTTATTTTTCTTAACCGGCGTTATCTGAATAGGTATGCTTTTAGATAAAGCGGCGGAGTCACCCGGAACTTGCGATAAAAGCCATTCCCTAAATTCCGTTATCTTATCTTTTAATGTATCACCACCACAGTATCCTTTATGTGCTTCTCTATCGCACAACAACGAGGTGGTAGCATCAATGTTATCCATTTTAGCAGGCCATTTCTCAGTGGTATCTCCGGCACTATGCTCATCAGGTTTTTCATACCCTCCGGCTTCATCAACTATGCGTTTTTTCCAATTTTCTATGTACGCAATAAAAGCATCTGTACGCTTCACTACTTCATCCGCTTTTATGCGGTAAGGGCGCACCTTTTCAGCCTGACCTTTTTCCTTCTCGCTCTCCTTTATTTGAGTATATAGCTCCTGATTGCGCTGCTCAATTAAAGTGTTAGATTTATTAATGCTAGAGCTTAATGTCTTAAACGCATTAAGAATTTCGTTCGACACGTTGAGCGCTAACAAGGCTGTCAACACCAGATACATCAGGTTGATCATTATCTGCCGCGGCTCCTTAGGTATAGACATTATTAAAAATTTACGGTTGTGTGGTTGTTAATATTTTTTTGAAGTGGGCATCTTTATTTAGGTGTTATATACTATGCTCAAAACTATCCTTTTACTTGCATAGCAGACAACATGTTGCCATACACTTGGTTCAAAGTAGTTAGGTTTTTAGACAATAAAGCTATTTGTTCTTTAGCAGAATTAGCATCTTTGGCACTCATAGCCATTGATTCAGAAGCATTGGCTAATGAACTGTAAAACTTGTTCATTGCCTTTAAGTGATTATTGGCATCTTGAAGTTCTATTTCATAAATACCATTAAGCACGCCTAAGTTTTTAGTAAGTACTTGCACTTGCTCGTGATATTTCACGGTGTCAGCCGAAGCATTGTTGAAAGATGACATGCTTTGCGTAGCTGCTACAAATGTAGCCTTCATGGCAGTTAAAGAATCTGCTGCGTCTTGCGCACTTTTAGAATAAGCGTCTGTAGAAGCTGCTACCTTAGAAACATCTTTAATTTGATCTACTGTTTGACCAAATTTGGTAAAACTTTCGCTTAACTTTTTTAAGCTGTCTTGGTTAATTTTAGCGTCTTCAAGCATCTTATCCATAGCTGCAACATTGCCACCGGTAGGTCCACCGTGAGCACCTGCTTTGCCATGCTTTGCACCTTTTTTCAAGGCTTCTACATGGGGGTTTTCAGTAATACCGGGATAAAACTTCTCCCAGTAATAATCGCTATGCGGGGGTAATATACCAAGCATCGCAAAGATGATGGCTTCGGTAATCATACCCACAAACAGCATTTCATTAGCTCCGGGTAAGTGCTGAATTTTGAAAAGCGCACCAATTAATACTACTGATGCTCCTAAGCCGATGACTAGGTTTTTGATGTACTTACCAAAATTGGTTTCAAAAAAGAGTGCTATGTTCATTTTTTAATGCGTTATATTGTTTTTAATTAGATTTAATACGCGAAATTATTGTTTCAACCGGTTTGTAATAAATTATCTGTTTTTAGTGGGTCTTCTGTTGCTAAGTGAAGGTAAAATTTCAGTATATACGCATCTGAAACCAATGTATGGCTTAGAATCATTCGCATATTCATAATCACGTGTGCTTACTTGTAGGTAATAAGCCACATCTCTCCAGCTACCACCTCTTACCACTTTACGTGTTAAATAAATAGAATCATTAGCACGACCACCGTAAGGAATTGAAGGGTTGATGTCTGCCATTTGTTGGTAAGTACCGCCAAAATATGCAGAAGAAGTCCATTCAGATACGTTACCCGCCATGTTCTTCAAACCATAATCGTTGGGGGCATATTTATCAACCGGTACGGTGTATAAACCACCATCAGCTGAATAGTTACCGCGCTGCGGCTTAAAGTTAGCTAAATAGCAACCTTTCTTATTGATGATGTATGGACCACCCCAAGGATACGGAGCTTCGTTTCTGCCGCCGCGTGCAGCCCATTCCCACTCTTCTTCACTTGGTAGGCGGAAGTTAGACTCTGTATATAATCTTTGCTTGTCTCTTTCAGACTTCCACAAGTGTGTTCTCCAATCGCAGAACGCACCGCATTGTGCATAGTTAACGCCCA
This sequence comes from Chitinophagia bacterium, assembly GCA_010021705.1. GTDB lineage: Bacteria > Bacteroidota > Bacteroidia > Chitinophagales > Chitinophagaceae > RGMU01. The sequence continues at coordinate 11,832 of RGMU01000011.1, forward strand.
CTACCGGATAGGTGTTGAAACCCTGGAACCAAAAATATTGACGAGAAACCGGCTCGTTGTATGAATAGTCATATTGCTTTACCCAGCAAGTAGTGTCAGGGTAGCAGGGAATAGGTGTGTTGTATATAAATGCTTTTTCAGAATAGCCTCCTTTCTTTTGGTCATAGCGGGAGGCATTACCAAAGTCAAAACCATGCAAATCATAAATCAATACCGCAGTATTAATTAACTTCTGACCCCAGCCTGATTGTTCAGGTAGAATGTACATAGACGCTAATTGGTCTTGTACATCTTCGCTTCTCCAGTTAATACGCTTATTCCAGTCAAGCCTTGTGCTACCATCAGGCAGGTCTTTTACATACTGTAAAAGATTACGGGCTATAGAGTCGCGCACCCAATTAGTAAATTGTCTGTATTCTTGGTTGGATATTTCAGTGGCATCCATAAAGAAGCCGTTTAGCTGCACGGTGTGAATAGACGCATCGTTTCTACCGCGTACGTCCTCATCACTGGCACCCATTTTATACGTGCCGGAAGGTACATACACCATGCCTATTGGCACGGGAGCTTTGTAGTTAAGCCTTGTTTGGTCTCCTATCAGCTGTCCATTAGTGCTTCTGTTTTTGCAACTTACTGCAAAAACAAGTGTAAGAATGGCTACGATTTGTAGTGTAATTTTTCTCATACTACTATCAGTTCTATTTAGCAATTTTTGCTCGGTTCTATAATAATTGAGTGCATTTTAAAACCGAAGCACAATATTCAAACATTTTTTCAAAAATACAACTTTCAGGCAAAAATTATCTGCCTTCACGGCAATTATGTACTAAAAACATTGTTTTTTAGCCTATTTTCAACTATTAAGGCTATTTTTTCAATACTATCTACCGGAGGCATGCATTCTTGCTGCGTGCACACAAATATATGTACATTTTTTTGGGATTTTCTACTTTTTAGCAAAGGAATTTTATTTGCGTCTTCTTCGGTGAATAAATGCACCACTCCGGGCAAGTATTTTGAACTCCATTTTTGCCTAAGTGAAGCTGCTTCGTCGCCTGCATACACAGCAGTATATAGCCCATTTTGCCTCCATTGTAACAGTTTTCCCCACCCGGCAAACGAAGTGGCGTGTTTTTCCACGATTGACTCCATGCTATTAAGCATAGCATTGGCGCGTTCTATCCATTCATGCCGTTCCATTATTAACCCCAATAGCCACAGGTTATAGGTCATAATACTGTTGGCACTTGGCTGTGCCCCGTCATATAGGTCTTTTTTTCTAACGGGTATTTCTGCCTCGCCGTTGGCGGTATAGTAGAAAAACAGGGCATCTTCTCCGCTAAACTTTTCTATTGCTATTTCTAATAGGTGCGTAGCCTCTATTATATATTGTAGCCTACCGGTGGCGCGGGCTGCTAACAGCAAGGCTTGTATGTAATAGGCATAATCGTCTAATTTGGCTGCAATTTTAGCTATTCCATTGCGTGCCGTATGCCATAAGCCCCCTTCCGGTGTGGTATATTGAAGGCTCATCCATGCAATATGGCTATGCAATACGGGTTCATAGTCATTGTCTATACCATTAATGATGGCTGTGGCTATTGCACTGCTCATAAGTGTATTCCATGACAGTAGGCACTTATCATCAGTTGCCGGTGCAATGCGCCTTTTTCGTTCAATTTTTAATATTTCTTTAGCAGCAACTATACTTTGGTTCAATGCTTCTATTGGAATAAAATACTTTTCCGCAATGGCTTCTATGGCATAAGGGGTGTGTATAATATTAGTATGCTCCCAATTACCACCGGGATGGCAACCCCAATAGGCTAACACAGCCTCTCTGTTGGTTTCAGGTAATAATGTTTGGAGTTCTTGGTAATTAAAGGTATAGTATTTGCCTTCTATGCCCTCACTGTCGGCATCTATGGCACAATAGTATCCCCCTTGCGGACTGCTTAATTGGCTGTTTACAAAGGCTATCGTTTCTTTTACAATGCTACTATAATGAGTATCCCCCGTTAGGCGGTATGCCTCACTATAAGTTATGGTCAGCAAAGCGTTGTCATACAGCATTTTTTCAAAGTGAGGTGCAAGCCATGCCCTGTCGGTGGCATAGCGCGCAAAGCCCCCCTCAATGTGGTCGTATATGCCTCCGTTAGCCATTGCATTAAGGCACAGTTGTGCATGGGCTAATGCCTCGCTTTTACCGGTATAGGCATAATGCTCCAATAGGTAGGTGATAGCCGTAGTGGCAGGAAACTTTGGTGCATTGCTAAAGCCCCCATAGCGCGTATCAGCCGATGCCATAAGGCTATCATAAATGGCATCCGGCAAATTAGCTTTTGTTCCACCCGCCCTATAAGACGCTAATATTTCGTTTTGTTTTAGATGTTCTATTAGCTGCGTTGCCTGTGCGGCTACCTCCTGATGTTGTTCTGTCCATGCCCGGTGCATAGCCATTAGTATTTGCATCCAAGAAGGGCGGTTATGAGCCGAAACAGGAGGAAAATAAGTGCCTCCAAAAAAAGGTAGCCTATCCGGCGTGGTAAATACATTCAAGGGCCAGCCTCCGTGCCCCTCTATTGCCATTACGGCATCCATATAGAACCATGTAGGCAGCAACGGCTTCATGTTCAAAACTTTCACGCTCCATTACGTGGCACCAGTGGCAAGCTGCATAGCCTATGCTTACTAATACAGGCTTGTTGGCACGCGCTGCTTCTGCAAATGCCTCGTCTCCCCATGGATACCAATTAACGGGATTGTGGGCGTGCTGCCTTAAATATAAACTTTGTTCGTTTTGAAGGCGATTTCCCATTTTTGGCAGTCTTATTTACCTAATAAATACAATTCTATTGCTGCCACCATAGACGGCGCATTTGGCATAGGTGCTTTAATGTGTAGTTGCAATCCTCTGTCTTCTGCGGCTTTGGTGGTGGTGGGTCCAAACGTGCCTAACAGTGTTCCGTTTTGCGTAAAGCCTGCATCATAGTCATACAAGGCTTGTATGCTATAAGGGCTAAAAAACACTATCAGGTCATAGCCTTGCTGCATAGGCAGGGAAATATCGTTTGACACTGTTTTATGAAAAGTAGCTTCTGCAAACTGTATATTGCTCCTTTGCATAAACTGCGTTATCTCACTCTTTGAACTGTCTGACATAGGTGAAATATACCTTTCGTTCACCTTATGCTTGGCTATAATGTCCATTAAGCCCTGCGTGCTGCCGTCAGGCGAATAAAACACCTTGCGCTTGCGGTAGTTTATAAACTTTTGAAGGTATAGTGCCACTGCTTCAGTAATGCAGTAATATTTAAAGTCCTGCGAAATCTTAAATCGCATTTCATCACACAGCCTAAAAAAATGGTCAATCGCATTTCTGCTGGTAAACACTATAGACGTGAAATCGGCAATTTCTATCTTCTGTTTCCTAAACTCTCTTACTGTAATACCTTCAACCTTGATAAACGGGTGAAAATCTACTTTTACTGCATACTTCTTTGCTAAGTCAAAGTAAGGTGATTTTTCCGTTTCCGGTCTTGCCTGTGTTATCAGTATGCTATTTACCTTTTTGGGTGTGTGAGTTGTGGTGGCGGTTTGTTCACTCATAACATTCGACATACACTGACAATGATTTTCTTGATGTATAAGCTATATAGTTGTACTTTTTTGGGGTATATTTGTTAAAGATGTACTATACTTAAATCAGCGTGGTAATCAATATTTTCAATAATACTGCCATAGGTAATATTTCGGAGGTGCAAAGGTACAAAAAGAAATGGAATTTACTATTATGGAATATCGCGTCAAAAATTTTCCATGAACGGATATAGCGGTTCAGAAACATACCTATCACCACCAAAAACGATATAAGCATCATTGCTGACAAGTCCGCCCGGATCCGTCGCACTAGGTTGTTTTTTGACCAATCGTCCGTTTTTATGCGCGCGATCGTTGCTGATCTAGAGCTCTTGGAGCGACAGGCGCGCATGGTGGACGGGATCCCTGCCGCCCGTATGAATGGCACAAGCGATCTAGATTGGACGGCCGTTCATTGCGTCCGGGGGGGGGAGTATTTCCCTAACGTTTTCGAAGCCTTTCCCGGGATTCGTTTTTGGGATTACACGAAGCATGAAGAACGAATGACGTGGGGTATTCCTAATTACTTCCTCACTTTCAGCCGCGCCGAGACTCTGGCCAACAGACTGGCCAGCATGCGGGTCCTGCAGTCCGGCCGGAATGTCGCGGCG
>RGMU01000101.1 GCA_010021705.1 Chitinophagia bacterium
AGTTACAAAAATTACATTACCGATATTATTTCTTATTTTTACAACATGTAATTGTACATCAATCCATTTTAACTCATCATGATTAGAGCCATTTGTCATATTTTCTAAATCCTTACATAGATCATTGACTAATGATTCTGATTTACATTGCAATAATATTTTTTTGATAGATTCAGTGTAGGCATCTCTTCCTACGTGGGATCTTTCTCTATTTAATGCTTTGCTGAGTGCTTTTGATTTTTCTATGATGTTATAACTAAACAAAAATGATTCTTCCTCAGCAATTTTTACACCATTTACATAAATACTTACGTTACTATTGTCAGATTTTTTATATACTTGTCCTGTCTTTGTTTCTTCTATTAACTTTGATTTAGAAAATTTAACAAACAATTCTTTAGCGGCATTTAAATCCTTTTCGCTTACCCCATTAATCGTAACTTCTGTTCCAATAAAATTAGGCTCCGTAGATTGATTAATTTTAGCGTGTATTGTTTCTACATCTGCAAAACCTTTTTTAGGCGACTTGCATAATGAAATATCATGGTGCTTTGATTTGATTAATACCTCTAATTGGTTTCTATCAAAAGTTGCCAAAGCATCTTTCAATCCGATACCAAATTTTCCAATTACAGTTGGATGATTTAATTTCTCTGGATTTTCTTTTTGTGTAAGGTTTTTATAGTGCAATCCTCTTCCAAAGTCCCTTATTATTAGTTGCTTTTTAGAGTGGGTTATTTGAACATCTTTTGTCTTTGTTATGGTTTGCTCGTCAAGGGCATTTGAGATAATTTCTCTTATTGCATGGTATATTTCCCAATTTTCTAAGATAGTTTCAATATTTAAATCAAATAATTCCATAAATTAAAAGAGTACTTTGCGCAAAGTTAGCCGTTGCCCGCTGTAAGTAAGCAGTTGCCCTAAATTTAACTTTTTAGAAGAGCGAGGGCAATGAAAGGAAATCTGTGTTAATTAGAAATTTTCAGCACACCTATTCACTTACCCACAACAAAGTTGCATCGCCATAGCTTAAAAACTTAAAATGGTGGTTAAGAGCGTAGTGGTACACGGCTCTCCAGTTGTTGCCAATGGCAGCAGCTACCAAAAGCAACAGTGTAGATGACGGTTGGTGAAAGTTGGTTATTAAGCCTTTGGCAACTTTTATGCGGTATGGCGGGGCTATAAGCAGTTGCGTATATGCGGTGTAGTGGGTCAGGCTGTGGGTGTGCATATAGGCTAATAATGCCAGCAATGCCTCACTTGGGGCTATGGTTGTGGCAAGGCTGCTAAGGTGGTAAGCATCCCATTGGGCTATGGCAAGGGAGGTATAATTTTGTGTTAATATTTTAACACCTGTCCAAAATAGGGTTTCTAAAGTGCGGAGCGATGTTGTGCCCACGGCTACAATGCCCGTAGGCAGGCGGTTGATAATTTCTTCCAAACTTTGCCGGCTTACGGAGATATACTCATGGTGCATGGTGTGCTGCGCCAAAGAAGGGGCTTTTACGGGCATAAACGTACCGGCACCCACATGTAGCGTAACTTTGGTATAGTTAATGTGTTTTAGGGCAAGGTCAGCCAGCACTTGGGGGGTAAAGTGTAGCGAGGCTGTTGGGGCTGCTACGCTGCCTTGTATTTGCGCCAATACCGATTGGTAACGGTCTCTGTCTGCGGCATCTGGCTCCCGCTTAATGTAAGGTGGCAGGGGAATATTGCCCACCTCCTGCAACACTTGGGCAAACGTGCTCCCCCCCTGCCATGCCAATGCTATAATGTAGCTATGGGGCGTTTGCTTTACAAGGGTAGCGGTTAAGTGTAACCGGGCGGGGGCATGGCAAGCAGTAAGCACTGTATTTTCAGTCCATTTTTTAGCACCGCCTACCATACAGTGCCATTGTACGCATTCTGTTTGTGCTAAGGAAAGGGCAATATTACCGGTGCACTCACCGGCAGGTTCTAAGCAAAATAGCTCAATAAGCCCGCCGGTAGGCTTTTGGAAAAACAGCCGGGCAGGGATAACCTTCGTATTGTTAAACACAAGGTGGGTGTGGGTGGGTAAGTGCTCCGGCAAATGTAAAAATTGTGTTTCTGATATGTTGCCGTTATCATAAATTAATAGCTTTGAGGTATCGCGCTTTTCGGGGGGGTGCTGTGCTATTTTTTCAGCCGGGAGGGTATAGTCATAGTCGGCAATATTTATGTCTTGTGGGTGCATGGGTGATTTTAGTGTATTTGTGTAAGGTCGGCTTCGGAAAGTCCTAATCTAGCCATTATGGAGGCTATTGATGTATAGTGCAGGCATGGGCGGTTTTATGCGCAAAGTTAGGGAAAAAATCTACGATAGGCAGTTTTTGGGCGTATGGTAGGTAGTTTAAGGCTATATTTAAAAAATAAATAGCCGGTATTAACTATTAGAAATAGCAAAAAGACGTACTTTTGCACGTGTTATTCACTAAATTAAAATAATCAACGGCAAACAGTAATTTTTAGCAGTTAACTACTTTTTCATACTTCCCGCTTGCGGGATTTCTACACTTTATTGGTACAGACACAACACATCAACACAACATGGCAGCAGCGGAACTACACACAGACTTACAGCAATGGTGGGCAGCACAAGAATTTGAAGGTAAAGAGATATATTCATTGAGCGAAGACGGTACGCTTTCGCTTATTGATGCGCCCCCGTTAAAGGCAAGGAAAATTACCACTCTTACGCTTGAAGATGCCGACCTTACGTTGGCTACGCTCCGCGACAAGTTTACACCGCTGCATGAAGAAATGGTTGCCCTAATGGTAGAGTGGAAAACAGTGCCCGATAAGCTAACCCTTGACAGAAAAATTACCCAGCAAATGGAGAACATAGCTTCTACTTATGCTATTGGTAATCTGTTAGAAATAGCGCAAACGTTGGAAGAATGGCATAAAGAAATTACCACCGCCATTGATGCTAATTATGAAGCAAAACTTGAAATAGTAGCCAAAGCCGTTGCTTTAATTGATAACACAAATTGGAAAGAAACTACCCAGGCATTTAAAGATTTGTCTGACCAATATAAGGTAGCCGGCTACTTAGACCGGGAGCGTAACGAAGCACTGCTGAACCGCTTGGAAGATGCTCGCGCCTCGTTTTACGAAAAAAAGAAGGCACACTTTGAAAGTGAAGATACAGACCTGATGCTGAACCTTGACCTGAAAATTGAGTTGGCAGAAAAAGCAGAAAGATTAGCACAGGCAGAAAGCTGGAAACAGGGAACAGAATTTTTCCTTTCCGTAGTGGAAGAATGGAAGAAAATAGGACGCACACTCCCCAAAAAGAATGAAGAGCTTTGGCAAAGAATAATGACTGCCAAAAACAATTTCTTTGACCGCAAAAAGGAGTTCTTAAACGCACAAAAGATAGAGCAAGAAGCCAATTTGAGAGCATAGCGAGCCTATTTGGAAGCGATTTATTGAGTGCCAAGAGGCATTTTTTGAAGCAAAAAAGGCACACCAATCCTCTACCCGCCAAGCGCAGGAAGCCAACCTTGCCAAAAAGCAGGCTATCATTAAGCGCATGGAAGAGATAAAAAACAGTAACCGTTGGAAAGAAGTTACCATAGAATTTAACCAACTGTTTGACGAGTGGAAAACAATAGGTCCGGTGCCTTATAACCTGAATGACGAGCTTTGGGCTACGTTTTCAAGTATAAGAAAGGAATTCTTTAAGCGCAAAGATGCCTCCCGTGAGGAAAGGGAAATGCAGTTTGAATACAAAAAGTCGGCACGGTTAGAGCAGGCACATACTTTTGTACGCAAGCTAACCCGCGAAATAGAAGAGGAAAAAGAAAAGCTGACCGACTTTAACGCCGCTTTGGAAAACATTACCCCCGGTAAAAAAGCCAAAGAACTTAAAGACCATTTGGAAGCCCTTATCAGCGACAGTACGATAAAAATAAAGCGTTTAGGCGAAAAGTTAGAAGCCGCTCAAGAGGAGCTAAACTTTGTGATGGCAAACGAAAAAAAGATTGCAAGACAAGCCTATAAAAAATAATAATTCTGTTGAAACAAGTTGAATATAACAGTACTTTTGCTTACAGGGCAGAAGACCGGTTACTGTGCCAATATCCGGTAATGGAGCATTTTCATACCTTGCAAGGGGAAGGTGCTTATACGGGGCATAGTGCTTATTTTATACGCTTAGGAGGCTGCAACGTAGGCTGTACATGGTGCGATGTAAAGGAAAGCTGGGATGCCCATAATCACCCTTTAATTCATGCAGAAACATTGGCACAAACAGCCAAAGAATCCGGAGCACACATAGCCGTGATTACGGGTGGCGAACCTACCTTGCACCACCTTGCCCCATTGTGCGATGCGCTACATGCACAGGGTATGCGCATACACATAGAAACATCAGGCACGGCACCACTAACCGGCAATATAGACTATATTACCCTTTCGCCCAAAAAGTTCAAAGCACCGCTGCCTGCAGTTTTTCCGCTTGCCGGTGAGCTAAAGGTAGTGGTTTACCACCCTTCAGACCTTGAGTGGGCACAAACACACGCCCCAAAAGTATCCCCCCACTGCAAGCTATATTTACAGCCCGAATGGAGCAAAAAAGATAAAATTACACCGCTTATTATCACTTTTATTAAACAACATCCGCAATGGCAGCTATCTTTGCAAACGCATAAGTATATTAACATACCTTAGCGCATTATAATATAACTATTATTTACACGCCATGACTTGGATTCAAGCCATTATTATAGCCATAGTAGAAGGACTAACAGAGTTTTTGCCTATATCTTCTACGGCGCATATTAAGTTTACCCGTGCCATAATGGGCATATCAGCCGGCAATGCTTTTATGGATATGTATGACATCGTTATTCAATTTGCTGCCATATTAGCCGTAGTATTCCTATATTTTAAGAAGTTTATTGATGTAAAAAACATCTCTTTTTACATTAAGTTAGCCATAGCGGTGATGCCATCTCTTATTTTTGGCTTTTTGTTTAAGAAGCATATAGATAAAATGCTGGGCGATGTAACCGTAATTGCCTGCATTACGCTTGCCGGTGGCGTGCTGTTGCTGTTTATAGAAAAGCTATTGAAAAACAGCAAAATTGAAGAAGAAGAGCAAATAACACCTATTAGTGCGGAGTTCGCACCTTACATAGTATTGATAAACGGCAAAATTGAAGAAGAAGGGCAAATAACACCACTTAATGCCCTTAAAATAGGCGTTTTTCAACTTTTAGCCATATTACTGCCGGGCTTTAGCCGCAGTGCTGCTACCATAATAGGGGGCATGGCAAACGGGCTAACCAAAAAAGCCGCCGCAGAATTTTCTTTTTTCCTTGCCGTGCCTACAATGGCTGCCGCCACGGCTAAAGACATTTGGGATACAATGAAAAGTAGCCCCCAAGTGCTACACGATAGCAGCAATATTGCCACTTTAGGCATAGGCTGCGCTGTTGCGTTTATAGTATCTGTATTGGCTATGAAATCGTTTTTAAGCTATGTACAAAAGCATTCGTTTGCTGCGTTTGGCATATACCGCATTATAGCGGGTTGTGCCATGCTTGCCCTTATATATACGCATGTAATCAAAATACCACCTGCCACCACTACCCGCATACAAACCCCTAAACAGCACGCTTTATGCACGAACTACACAGCCAAATAGCCGCTTACACGCAAGAAATAGACAGTTTTAAGCCGGCTACCGATGCCGATATAGAAAATTACCGCCTGCGCTTTTTAGGCTCTAATGGTATAGTAAAAGCTTTAATGGGTGAATTGAAGGACGTTGCCCCGGAAAACCGTAAAGCTTATGGGCAGTTGGTAAACGACCTAAAAAACAAAGCCCAAGACCAATATAACCACCACAAACAAGCCCTTGAAAGCAGCAAAGCACCGGCAGCAAAGGCAGATTTTTCTATGCCGGGCAGCGCCCTGCCCATAGGCACTTTGCACCCATTGCGGGTAATAGAAAGTCAAATTATTACATTGTTTGAACGCATTGGCTTTTCTTTGGCAGAAGGACCTGAAATAGTGGACGACCAAGTAAAC
>RGMU01000102.1 GCA_010021705.1 Chitinophagia bacterium
GCAGCATTGCCTATATGGGCTTTGTTTATGCAAAAGGTGTATAAAGACAAATCGTTGGGCATATCGGCAGGTGCGGCATTTAAGCCACCGGCAGGGTATATAGATTGCGATGGCAATAGCGATACGTTTTCTGTATCTAAGCCTGCTAATGCAGATGAACCTTTGGAGCATACACCACTTGTGCAGCCAGATAAAAAAGGCAGTAAAACAACCGACCCAGAAGATTTTTGATAACCGTATTCTGCTAAAATTGAGCAACAAAGTTAAAATTATTAACGACCCGGTTTATGGTTTTTTACGGTTTCCGGAACCGGAGGTAGTAGCGGTTATCAATCACCGTTGGCTGCAAAGGCTTAGGAATATACGGCAAATGGGCATGGCGCATTTGGTGTATCCGGGTGCGATGCACACAAGGTTGCATCACTCTATAGGGGCGTGCCACCTGATGGGCAAAGCCCTTGACGAGCTTCGCCTGAAGAGCATACCCATAGATAAAGAAGAGTACACCGCTGCCCGTTTGGCTGCATTGCTGCATGATATAGGGCATGGACCGTTTTCTCACTCTTTAGAATATGTGCTGGTGAATGTGCCCCACGAGGTAATTTCTAAGCTGCTCATAGAGAAAATGGATGCTGAAATGGGAGGGATGCTTACACCTGCGTTGCAAATTTTTGAGCGCGAATACCCTAAGCCTTTTTTGCACCAGCTTGTATCCAGCCAGTTGGATATAGACCGCATGGATTACCTGAACCGTGATAGCTTTTTTACCGGCGTATCGGAAGGCGTGATAGGGTATGACCGTATATTAAACATGCTTACCGTAAACAACAATCAGCTTGTGGTAGAAGAAAAGGGCTTGCAGTCTGTAGAAAAGTTTATTATAGCCCGTAGGCTAATGTATTGGCAAGTGTATTTGCACAAAACGGTTATTGGGGCTGAAAGGCTATTGATAAACATAATTACACGTGCCAAAGAACTTATTAATGACGGCATAAGCGTATTTGCTACGCCTTCGTTCAACTATTTTTTGACAAAGAACCTTAGTCCTGATGATTTTATCAACAATCCTGAACACTTAGAAGCCTATTGTAATATGGACGATACCGATATATTAGCGTCTATAAAAGAATGGCAAAAGCACTCGGACAGCGTGCTATCTACGTTGAGTAAAATGCTATTTTTGAGAAAACTATATAAAATATTCTTTGTAAAAGAAGACGTTGAAGCCCTACTATTGGAAAAAACAATGGAGTTGCAACATAAGTATGGGGTTGAGCCGCGGCTATTAAAGTATTACGCATTTTCAGGTGTGGCGAAAAATAATACCTACAATATAGAAAACGAAATGATAAAAATTGAAATGAAAAACGGGGCTGTGAAAAATATTACCGAGCTTGAGGACACTTTAGTGAATCAAACAGTTGCACGCTCCGTACAAAAAAACTACATTTGCTATACACAATTCTAATATAACCATATTTATTCATAAAAGACGCCATTCAATAGCATAATATGCAGTTTACCGCCCGTCAAATAGCTATCCTTCTTAAAGGCAACCTAATAGGCAATCCGGACAATACAGTTACTCATGTAGCCAAAATAGAAGAAGCTACTGCGGGGTCTTTGTGCTTTATAGCCAACCCTAAATATGAAGAATACCTATATACCACTTATGCTTCGGTGGTTATAGTGAACAACGAATTGGATATTACGCAGCCGGTAACGCCCACCGTTATTAAGGTGGAGGATGCTTATAGTAGCTTTGCATTGTTGTTAGAGCACTATAACAAAATGCAGGCAGCAAATAAGCGTGGCGTTGAACAACCGAGCTATATAGCAGCTACGGCACAAATAGGGGAAAATGCCTATATTGGTGCTTTTAGCTATATAGCCGATAATGTGAAATTAGGCGAAAATGTTGAAATATATCCAGGTAGCTATATTGGTAAAAATACCATAATTGGCAATAATGTAAAGATATATCCCGGTGTTAAAATATATGATGATACGCATATAGGCAACGATGTGGTGGTACATTCCGGCACGGTAATAGGAAGTGACGGCTTTGGGTTTGCACCTTTGCAGAATGGGGCATATAAAAAGCTGGCGCAAATAGGCAATGTGGTTATAGAAGACGATGTAGAAATAGGCGCAAACACCACTATAGACCGCGCTACTATGGGTTCTACGGTTATTAAAAAGGGCGTAAAATTAGACAACCTAATTCAAATAGCGCATAATGCAGAAGTAGGCGAACACACGGTGATTGCAGCACAAACCGGCGTATCGGGTAGCACCAAAGTGGGTAGCCATTGCCTTATAGGTGGTCAGGTGGGTATGGTGGGGCATATTAGCATAGCCAATGGCACAAAAATAAATGCCCAAAGCGGTATTTCTAAATCAGTTACCACACCCTATACGGTATTAAACAGCAGTCCGGCTTTTGACTACAAAAGCTCGCTGAAAAGCCAAGCGGTATTCAGGCATTTGCCTGAAATGCAAGCAAGGCTTAATAAATTAGAAGAAACGGTACAAGAGTTATTATCATTGTTAAGCACACAAAAAAATGTCAGTTAAAGGTGAATGAAGAGATAGTAAGCAAAGCTCCGGAGCTAAAAAGAAAAGCGGAGACACTATACCAGCAAGCATCGGTGCAGAACCAATTTACCCTGAAGGGTAACATTGCGCTCACCGGTGTGGGCTTGCACACGGGTGCTAATGTGAACATACAAATGAAGCCCGCCAACCCGGGCTTTGGCATTAGGTTTCAGCGCGTTGATTTGCCTGATAAGCCTATTGTAAAGGCAGATGTTGACTTTGTGGTGGATACCTCAAGGGGCACAACCATTGAAAGCAATGGAGCAAGGGTGAGCACGGTTGAGCATATATTGGCTGCATTGGTAGGCATGGATATAGACAATGTGCTTATAGAAATTGACGGTCCGGAAGTGCCAATATTAGACGGTAGCAGTAGGGAATTTATTGAAGCTATAGACAGCATAGGCACGCAAGAGTTGGATGCCCGGCGCGTGGTTTATTCTATTGATACGAATATTCACTATTACGAACCCGGTAAAAATGTGGATATGTTGGCAGTGCCTGCCACCGATTATAAAATAACTACCTTAATAGACTTTAATTCACCGGTTTTAGGCACGCAACACGCCAGCTTAAAGCATATATCCGAGTTTAAGAAGGAAATAGCACCCTGCCGTACTTTTTGCTTTTTGCATGAATTGGAGTACCTTTTAGATAATAACCTCATAAAAGGCGGGGATTTAAATAATGCCATTGTGGTGGTGGATAAGGTAGTTACGCAAGACGAACTTAACCATCTTGCTAAGATATTTAACAAGCAACATATTGAAGTGAAGCAAGAAGGCATATTAAACAATGTGCAGCTACACTATCATAATGAGCCTGCAAGGCATAAACTGCTTGATATTGTAGGCGATTTAGCCCTGATAGGCTATCCTATAAATGCGCATATTATAGCCAGCCGTCCCGGTCATGCCACCAATGTAGAGTTTGCCAAGAAAATAAAGCAATACATTAAAAAGAACAAGCATCTATCGGATATTCCGCATTATGACCCTTCGCAGCCGGCTATTTATGATATTACGATGATAGAGAAGGCTCTGCCTCATAAATTTCCGTTTTTGTTTGTAGATAAAATTATTGAACTAAGCGATAACCATGTGGTGGGCATAAAAAATGTTACGTTTAACGAGCATTTTTTTCAGGGGCATTTCCCGGGCAATCCGGTGATGCCGGGCGTGCTGCAAGTAGAAGCATTGGCGCAAACAGGAGGAATATTAGCACTGAATAACTATAGCGACCCTGAAAACTATGATACCTATTTCTTAAAAATAGATAAGGTTCGGTTTAAGCAAAAAGTAGTGCCCGGTGATACGCTTATTCTTAAATTAGAGTTGCTAAGCCCCATACGAAGGGGGATATGCGAAATGAGAGGAACGGTGTATGTGGGAAATAAAATGGCTACGGAAGCCGAATTAGTTGCACAAATTGTTAGAAAAGATAAAAAATGATACATCCTTTAACATATATACATCCGGATGCCAAGATAGCACCCGGTGTACGGATAGACCCTTTTACTACCATACATAAAAATGTGGAAATAGGGGAAGGCTCATGGATAGGCTCTAATGTTACGATAATGGAGGGGGCAAGAATTGGTAAAAATGTTAAAATTTTTCCTTCTTCTATTATATCTGCCATTCCGCAGGACTTAAAATTTAAGGGCGAAGACAGTGTAGCCATTATTGGTGATAACACTACTATACGCGAATGCGTAACCATTAACCGGGGCACAGCCGACAAAAAAGCTACTGTTATAGGCAACGACTGCCTGATAATGGCATATAGCCACATTGCGCATGACTGTGAGGTGGGCAAGGGTTGCATTTTTTCTAACAATACTACACTTGCGGGGCATATACAGGTGGGCGACTATGTGGTGCTGGCAGGGCTTACAGCCATTCAGCAGTTTGTGCGCATTGGCTCACATGCGTTTGTAACGGGAGGTTCGCTGGTTAGGAAAGATATACCGCCTTATGTAAAGGCAGCGCGTGAGCCGCTATCTTATGTGGGCGTAAACTCCATAGGGCTAAAGCGCAGGGGGTACTCCATTGAAAAAATTAACCACATTTTGGATATTTACCGAATATTGTTTGTGCGGGGATATAATGTTTCTAAGGCACTTAGCATTATTGAAACAGACATACCGGTTTCAGATGAACGGGACGAGATAATATCTTTTGTGCGCGACACGGGCAAGGGCATTATGAAGGGCTATATTCGCCGCATGTCCAACGAAGATGTTGGATAACGGATAGGATAAATAAAAGGCTTGCGGTGGCGTTATTGTATATATAATGCCACTTTTTTTATGAGCGTATTTATCTCGTCTGCCGATGTGGTGTCTTTTTCTTTTTCATAGCAGTTTTTTAGCATAAGCAAATAAACATATAGCACTTTTCGGCTATCCAGTGGGGATACGGGTACGGAGGTGCTTAATTCTAATTTCCTTAAATAGACCTCAACCTCTTGCCATGAGTAGATAGTGCCGTCTAAGGCATCTAAGAACACGGCGGGGGTATTTATATTGGCATTATGGGCACTATCACTATCGTGTGCCTGAATGTGAAAATAGCCTACCAAAAACTGGAACGGAACATTGATAGCAAATAGCGTGATGTCTAAATGCTCGCATACAGCAAGCATAAGCAACCCTAAAGAAAAGGCATTGCCATGCTTGCTTTCTAATACCTTATTGAGCATGAAGTGGTCGGGTGTGGTATTTTTCAGCCCCGTGCCCTTAAAGCTGTGATAATTGTAGAAAATACCCTTAAACACTTCTAAGACCTCTATGCTGCTCATTTGGTTATTAAGCTCCAACCATATATCTTTTTTTAACTTTACCATAAAAGCATCTATGCCTGCGCGGTTAAGCTGGGGATAGCGGTATTGGGCTATAAGGAGCATAATTTCATAAAGGGAAATGTATTTTTGGCTTAATGCAGTGCTAAACTCATCGCATAAGTGATTGAACTGCACGCGGTGTATAATATGCTCTACTCGGTAGTGCAACAGTCCGTTTTGGCTACTCTCCCACACCCGCTCTAATTGAGGCACAATGGTACTGCCCATTTCTATTAGTTCATGGGCAACAACGGTGTAAACCTCTTCGTCAGGGTCGTCTATTAATTGCAGCAGTGCGTATATTTTATCATTCACTTGGTAAAGCTATGTATTAGCTGCTAAACGATAAATTATTTTTTTCCACGTACCACCTTTTTTGGTGGATTAGCCTTAGCCTCTTCTATAATGGCTAACACTTCGGCTAAGGTTAGCTGTGCTGCTGTTTCGGTTTTGTCTTTGGGTATTTTATAATTTTTAAGCCCTTGCTTAATATAAGGTCCGTAGGGTCCTTTGAGAATCCTAATTTTTTCCTTCTCAAACACCTTTACTTCACTTTCCGATTTTTGCTTTATTTTATCATTAATCAAAGCAACCACATCAGGCAGGGAAACGGTATAG
>RGMU01000103.1 GCA_010021705.1 Chitinophagia bacterium
CTTAGTAGCAGCATCGTAAATAGCAAGATAAACCGGATAATCATCTTGAATGGCACTTGGCTGCCCATTTTGGCAATCTTGGTAAATAATAATGGTTATTTCATAAACAGATGAGGAACCTGATGAGCCAATGTATTTATAGGTTACGTCTCCCCCTACTATATGCGAAGCATAAAGGTTGTGCGCAAAGGCACTAAGCAGGAGGATAAAAAAGATTATTCGTTTCAACAAGGGTGCAATTCAAAACAATAATTTGCAAAATTCATTAAATCTGCCGATAGTTGAACGGGTTGCTCAAACATTATGCCGTGTGCCGCATGCTCATATCGGTTTATAAATGCGGTGGCAGGTATGGCACTTTGGGTAAATATGCCGGCTAAAGGCAATAAGGGGTCTTGGTCGCCTGCCATCCACTGTATGGGAATAGACGTTTGGTTTAGCCACTCCATAGACGAGGGTCTGTCTCGCATGGCTACATAATAACAAGCTAATACTTCTTCTTTCACCTCTTTGCCGCGTGCTATCCATTCTTCTATTATGGGCAGGTTAGCGGTGGCGTATTCAGCTGTAAATAGCTTTTTTATTAAAGCGGTGATAAATAGGTCTTTACCCCCGTTCAATATAATATCCACCGATTGGGTGCGGACTGCTTTTTTGGCAGCATCATCGGCTTCGGCAGTAGAAGTGATAAGCGATATGCCAGCTACCCTTTCAGGGTATTCTTGGGCAAAACCCAATGAGGCATAGCCCCCCATTGAGTGCCCCGCAACAATGGCAGTAGGTATATTTTCGCTGTCTAAAACAGCATTTATGATATGGGCAGTATCGGTAAAGTTAAGTTGCCTTGTGAATACACTATTACCAAAACCGGGTAAGTCTATGGTGATAACAGTATAATGCTGTGTTAGTATATCGGTAATCGTATGCCAAACGGCAGCAGAGAACGGAAAGCCGTGCAACAGCACTATAGCCTTGCCGCTTCCGCCTATATTGTAGGCAATGGGATCGCCTTGCGCTGTAGTGAAGTGTTTAGCTGTTAGCTGTGGCATGGGTAAGTGAGTTTTTGTAATGAATATAGGCTAAAGCAACCAAAATTGGGGTCATTTCAGGCACAAGTAGTTGCTGAACATTCAAAAAGTGTAATAGGAAACTTACGGCAATTAACCCTATTCCTATTTTGCTGTATAGTGGCTTTCCTTTGGGCTTGGCAAAGGCTACGATAAGGTTGGTGGGGAGTGCCCATAATATGTTAAAGTTATTTTGGCAAGCTTGATGGTTGGTGGCAAACCACATCACCAATATAAGGCAACCTAATAAGCCTGAAATTGCCAAAGTTATAGCACGCATGATATTCGCTATTTTTTTAACCTGTGGTAAGGACAACAGTACTATCATTAATAACGAAAAAACGCTCAAAATTATAGTAACACTACCCGTATTTTTTATAGACAGTGCATTGCCGGGTAATAGCAAGTGTGAAGGTGCGGTAATTTTCCTTTTATTGATGGTTAAACTGTCAAAGCCGGTGTGCAAATAGTCAGGCAGGAACATAATGTCTTCATTGGTCATGGGCTTGTCTATTTTACTGCCAAGTAGTATGTTAACGCCTAAGCGCGTCCAAGGGGTAACGGCAAAATATTTGTTGATGATATTACGATAGGATATTTTGATGTGAGGTTTAATGGTTTTGCCAAATTTCACATCTTTACTTACCGTAGCAGGCATAATATCTCTAATGCGGGTGGCACAGTTGTCAAAGAAAAAGTCGTATTTATAATATTTGTTTTGAGGGTATAAGTTCCATTCTAAGAAGCTAACCACACTATTTGCCTCTGTGCTGTCTAAGAGCAATACCTGCTCTTTAACACTTCGGTGCTCGTAAATATATTCTTGTAAAAAATTGTCAAACGGATAAACAGAAAGGCAGTAAAGTAGCTTTCCCCTCATAAATTTTATTTCAAAATCTTTGTCAAAACCGTCAAACGTTCCGTAGTTATACACAAGGTCGGTGCTGTCGGTGCTGTCTATCACCCTGATGGCAGAATGCCCAAAAACCTGCCAAACTTCTTGGCTGCCGGGTCCGCAGGTGATAAGGCTAATGCGGTATTTACCGTGCCGGGGGCTTGCCATGCCTGTATTGCTGCCCATTAAGGCAAAACACAGTAAGAAGGCGACAATTAATTTATACATATTTTCCCAAAACAACAAAAGGCTAAGTTAATAGCCTTTTGTATTAAAAAAATGAGTTTAGTTTTACGCCGTAATATCAGAACTGCCGGCAAGCATAGCACCTACATATTCTCTGTTTAGCCTTGCTATATTTTCTAATGAAATGCCTTTAGGGCATTCGGCTTCGCAAGCACCGATGTTGGTACAGCTGCCAAAGCCTTCGGTGTCCATTTGGCTTATCATGTTAATGGCACGGTTTTTTCTTTCCGGCTCGCCTTGCGGCAACAAAGCAAGATGCGACACTTTGGCAGATACAAACAGCATGGCAGATGTGTTAGGGCAAGCTGCCACACATGCACCACAGCCAATACAGGTAGCGGCAGCAAAGCTGTCATCGGCTTTTTGTTTTTCTATGGGCAAGGCATTAGCGTCAACGGCATTACCGGTGTTAACGGATATATAACCTCCGGCAGCTATTATTCTATCAAATGCGCTACGGTCAACTACCAAGTCTTTGATTATAGGAAAACCTTCGGCACGCCAAGGTTCTACCACAATGGTATCTCCGTTTTTATAGGCACGCATGTGTAGCTGGCAAGTAGTGTTTTGGCTCCATGGTCCGTGTGCTCTACCGTTAATGTACATACTGCACATGCCGCATATACCCTCGCGGCAGTCATGGTCAAAGGCAATGGGTTCTTTACCTTCGGCAACTAATTGTTCATTCAGCACATCAAACATTTCTAAAAAAGACATTTCTGAAGATATGTCTTTCACTTGGAATGTTTCAAATGCGCCGGGAGTGTTTTTATTTTTTTGCCGCCACACTTTTAGGGTTAAGTTCATTGTATAATGCTGCATGTTCTGTGTATTTTGAGCTATTAATGAGTGTCGTTAGTTAGCTTATATAGTTGTAGTATTTATTTGCGTGCAAAGATACAACTGTATTTAATTTTATTATTCACTTTTTAGGAATATTTAGCGTGATGTTTTGTGTGTTGCTTTAGCTAAGGCTATTAAATTAGCGGTTAATGCAGTACATTTGCGGGAAATTTTAGCATATATCTTATGGCTTCACAAAAAATTCAAGAGCTACTCGCCGACAAAGCCGAGTACTATTTAGAGCACCAGTGTAATACGATTAACAAAAGTGCATTACACGCTCCGTCTTCTTCTCATCTTGATGAGGTTTGGTTGAACAGCAACCGTAATATCCCCACTTTACGCAGCTTAGAATCCATTATGCAGCACGGCAGATTAGGAGGTACAGGCTATGTATCCATTTTGCCGGTTGACCAAGGCATTGAGCATAGCGGTGGTGCATCTTTTGCGCCTAATCCTATTTACTTTGACCCTGAAAATATTGTTAAATTAGCCATAGAAGGAGGCTGCAATGCCGTTGCTTCTACTTATGGTGTTTTAGGTGCTGTTGCCCGCAAATATGCCCACAAAATACCCTTTATTGTTAAAATTAACCATAACGAATTTATCAGCTACCCTAACCGGTTTGACCAAATTATGTTTGGCGACATAAAAGACGCTTGGAACATGGGTGCCGCTGCGGTAGGAGCTACAATATACTTTGGTTCTGACGAGAGCACACGCCAAATTCAGGAGGTAGCTACTGCCTTTGAATATGCCCACGAATTGGGTATGGCTACTGTGCTATGGTGCTACTTACGCAATGGGTCTTTCAAAAAAGACGGCGTTGACTATCACACCTCTGCCGACCTTACCGGACAAGCTAATCATCTTGGCGTTACCATACAAGCCGATATTATTAAGCAAAAATTACCTACCAACAATGGTGGCTATAATGCCTTAAACTTTGGTAAAACGCACAAAGCTGTTTATGAAAAATTAACCACCGACCACCCGATAGACCTTTGCCGCTATCAAGTGGCAAACTGCTACATGGGACGCGTAGGCTTAATTAACAGCGGTGGCGAAAGCAAAGGAGCTACTGATATGGCAGAAGCCGTTACCACAGCAGTAGTAAACAAGCGTGCAGGCGGTATGGGCTTAATAAGCGGTAGAAAAGCCTTCCAAAAAGACATGAAAGACGGCATAGAACTACTTAACGTTATACAGGACGTTTATTTAGACAACTCTATTACACTCGCTTAAAAAAGCACACCACATAATTCAACAAACACAAAGGGGGCGCATGCCTCCTTTGGTTTTTTTATGCAACTTCTCAAGCTATTTTTGTCTGAACTGTGAATTGTCAGAATCAGGATACCCAAGATTTAAAGATTAACAGGAGGTATCTATTGATTATAAATGTTAAAAATTAACGTCTTTGCGAGGCAGTTTACTGCCGAAGCAACCTCAAGTCGTGCTTTTTTAGTGTTATTTAACGCATTTTAGGGCGTATGATAAGACTTTAGATTGCTTTGCCACTTCGTGGCTGCGCAAGGACGGCAGGGGGGTAAGCACGTCAAGCGTAGGGGCTGAAAATTTTCAGCCCCTACATTAACAATTAATAATTTATAATTAACAATTACTCATTAACCATTAATAATTGCACATATCTATTCCCCGCGCCATCTGTTATATACGCCAAATACACCCCCGGAGGTATGCCCGAAAGGGGCACATCTTGCAAAGGACGTGTTAATGGGGTGCGGATAACTTCTTGCCCCATGAGGTTGCAGAGGGTGAAGGTGCAGCCGTGCCCACCGCTAATGGTAAGTACTTCTCTTGCCGGATTAGGGTAGAGGGCGAGCTTTTCCGTATTTAGTAGGGCTATGCCATTCACCTGCGGGGTATCAGGGTACACCCATACCTTGACGGTATCAAACGTAGAAGCCCCGCATAAGTCTAACCGCACCACATAGCTTGTAGTAGTGGTGGGATGCACAAAAATAGTGCCCCCGCTATCTATGGCGGTACCACTACCCAACTGATACCAATAAGCAGGCACACCATCACCACCACTTGCCACACCCAAGCGTGCCGTATCCCCCGCGCGCATGATAATGGTATCTCTACCCGCCTACGCCCGCGCATCTGCCGGCAGCACACTGACATCATCTACAAAATAGTACGCGTATAATGCACCGCGCCCAACAACGGTATCCCCGGTGCGTGTGTTAATACCCATACGCATAAAATGGCTACTGTCAAAAAATAACCCAATAGTAATAAACTTCTCCGTACCGTTGGCAGTGAAGCTACCCTGTATCTTTTCCCAATTTAGCGTATCCCATCGCACTACATTATCCACCACCTGCGGCGTGCAGTGAGTTTGCGCTATGGCAGGATGCGTAGCGGTATCTATGCTACCGTCGTCCAAATAAGCCCCTATTTTATCTATGGCATACCATGTTAAGAATCGCGAGATACATAAAACGTTACGCAATAACGCCTGCCGGCTGTAAGTGTATTACTCAAACGACCCTGTAGGTGATTTTGCCATTCTGCACTGTTAATAGTAGAAGAATAATAATACCTATCATGAAAAAATACCATGCCTATCATGCCTGCGCCGCTACGCGGATATTGAAAGCCTTTTGCCTGTACCGGAGCACCACCACCGGAACGACTTAAACCGCAAAAATGACAATATTCCGGAAATGGTTCCATATTACGGTCTCTACCAATCGCGAAAAAAGCACTATCCCCCCACGCACCATAATTAGTGTCCAAATCGTCCCAGTAAGTAGCATCGCGCACATGGTCCCAAATAGTCGGACAACCTGTGTGAATCTCAAACGCTCCATTTAAAACAATATTGCTTTGGGCAAAGCAACTTAAATAAGCACAGCAGAATACTGCTGTTAAGCACAAAATAGCACTACGGTGTATATGTTTCATATTAT
>RGMU01000104.1 GCA_010021705.1 Chitinophagia bacterium
AAAATTTCAATATTTTGAATTTAATAGCCAAAACACGCCTATCATAGACTCTAACGGCAAGCCCACAGCAGTGGACAGTGTATTGCGCATACAATACCACTATACACAGCAAATAAACGCAGGCTATGTGAACTGGAGCGATGAATTAGGAAGTAAATGGAGCTATCAATTAGGGCTAAGGTTAGAAGAAGCCATTTATAAAGGCACTTATACCAACCGCTACACAGCAGAACTTTCCAACTATTTTGTTAACCTTTTCCCAACTGCTTATTTAGCCTATAAGCCTTCTGCCCAACACAGCTTTTATGTTAACTACACCCGCCGTACCAACCGCCCCTCTTTTCAGCAGTTGATACCGTACCTTGACCTGTCTAACCCCGGTGTTGTAAATTCCGGCAATCCTGCATTAAAGCCCGAATTTATCAACAATACCGAGTTTAGTTATAACTTTAATACAAAAAAGAATAACTACATTGCAAGTGCCTACTACCAATATACCGAAAATTTGGTGGAGCGCATCACCCGCCCGGGTACGGGTGCGTTTGCAGATAGACTGTACGTAAGTCCGGAAAACATTGCCTCCGGTGTTACTTACGGCTTTGAAGCCACTGCCACACTCAAATTAACTAAAATATGGGAAGCCACGCTTAATGCCAATATATTCAAAAACGAATTAGTGATAGGCAATGAAAATGCCGATTTTGCCAAATACTTTACCAATAATAGCGGTATGGGCTACTTTGGCAAGGCAAACACCACCATTAAGCTACCCAAAGGCTTTAGTTTGCAGCTAACCGGCAACTATGAAAGTAAAAAAGTTACCGCACAGGGAAGCTCACGCTACACAGCTTGGGCAGATGCCGCACTAAAAAAGCAAATGTTTAAAAACAAAGCCACGCTTACCATCAACTGCCAAGATGTGATCAAAACCCACCGCTTTATTAACGATTATGACCTTACCACGTACACACAAACCATAAACCGCGTAAAAGAAACAAGGATTGGCAATATTACTTTTTCTTACCGCTTTGGCAAAACAGACTTTGGCAACCAAAACGGTGGCGGAGGCAAAAGAGGCGGAGGCAGGGGCAGCAAACATGCCGCTCCGGGTACCGATAAGCCCAAGCAAGACCCTAACAACATAGGCGAAGACCGCGGTAAAAACCTACGCGAAGGTGATGACGATGCCGGCAACCAAGGCGGCGGTGGTAATCAAGGTGGCGGAAAAGGCAAATAAGATATTGTTTTGCCCGCTATATCTGCTTACTTTTGCGCACCCATTTACATTATATAATGCTTCCTCAGTTTGACGATACTTCAATAGCCTTTCAATACCGCACCAATAAAGAGCTAAAGCGGGCACACTTTTTGTTTGGCAGTATGGCATCGCCAACGCTGACCGCCATAGGTATGTCGCTAACTAAGCTGGCTATTGACTGGAAACTACCGGTAAAGCCTCTGATAAAGGGCACGCTGTTTGCGCAGTTTTGCGGGGGTGAAACAATGGATGAAGCTGCCCAAACCGCCGAAGCTATAGGCAAATATGGCGTAGATACCATTTTAGACTATGGCGTGGAAGGCAAAGACGGTGAAGCTGAATACGACAAAGCCGTGCCGGAATTTATCAAAGCCATTGAATATGCGTCTAAACAGCCCCGCATTCCGTTTATTAGCATTAAAATTACGGGCTTTGCCCGCTTTGCGCTTTTGGAAAAAATACATGCCGGTAGCAGCCTTAGTGCTCCCGAAAGCGATGAATGGCAAAGAATAGTAAAGCGCATTACCCAAATATGCGAAGCAGCAGCCAAGCACAACATTAAGGTGCTAATAGATGCCGAAGAAAGCTGGATACAAAAACCGGTTGATGACCTTGCCAATCTGATGATGAGCACCTTTAACCGCACTCACGTGGTGGTTTACAACACTTTTCAGCACTACTGCCATAGCCGCCTTGCCTACTTAAAAGCCTCTGTGGTAACAGCCCAAAAAGAAGGCTACTTATTAGGGGCAAAATTGGTACGCGGGGCATACATGGAAAAAGAACGCAAGCGCGCCGAGGCTATGGGCTATCCTTCGCCCATTCAGCCCAATAAAGAAGCTACCGATGCCGACTATAACCAGGCTGTGGCATTTTGCATGGAGAATATCAACCACTTAGGGCTTTTCATAGGCACGCACAACGAGCATAGCTGTCTATTGGCAGCAAAGGCAATGCAAGATGCAGGCATGAACCCATCCTCGGACAAAGTTTACTTTTCGCAACTTTATGGCATGAGCGACAACATTTCGTTCAACCTTGCCCATCATGGCTACAAGGTAGCCAAATACCTGCCCTACGGTCCGGTAAACGATGTAATACCTTATTTGCTGCGCCGGGCACAGGAAAACACATCGGTAGCGGGGCAAACAGGGCGCGAGCTTAGCCTGATAGCCAAAGAGGTGAAAAGAAGGGGTATTTAAGGCATTGTATGGAAAATTGATTGCCGCTATGGTTTACTATTCCGCTTCAAACCAAACGGGGGTTTCGTCATCAAAGTCTCCGTTATAGTTAATGGTAAGTTCGCTGCCTGCTTCAATGCGAGCTACGGTTTTGATGAACATGGTTTGGTCGTCATAATTCATAAAGTATTCACAATTTGAGTTGTAGGAATGATTATAGAGCGGAATATAGCCCAATGCCATGCAACATAGGTTTTCGCCATTGGGTTGCCATTCAAAAATGTAGTCATGTAGCAAGGTTTGGTCAAGCAGCAGGCGGTCTTTATGGCTCATTACAATAACGGGTGAAGTTTCCACAATCGTGCCCGGTTCAAGGGCTATTGGGGTGAATATTCCCCTGCCTTTTTGGGGAATATAGGCAATATATACAGCAATATGGAGCATAAAGATAAAATTTGAGCTTATTGCGCCTAAAAATTACTTTGTTATTGAAATGATTTTATATTTTTACAGTTTCAAAGATAGGCAATATGTCGGTTAAACATCGGATAAAGATATTTGTGTTGCTATTAGTGTTACTAAGCCCTGCTATTGGCTTTGCGCGCTATAAGTTTAGAGTATATCCATTTTGGAATACCTTTAAAGACCGCAGACGCTGGGAGCTAAGCGGTTCGTTAATAACGGCAAAGGGTGAATTTGCCGGTGTAACCCGTGTTGTGGGCTATAATGACCGCTATTTGGGAGATTCTACGCTTGTGCGCCCCATGAAAGCCCAAATGGGCTTTGGAGGCGGTATTGGTGTTTCAACTCCGTTTGCATCAACCGGGCACATCAGTGCTTTTGCCTTTGCCTGGGGGCTTAATGTTAACATGTATCAGTGGAAAGACGTGAACAAGGTTTATAACATAGACGGCACATTCCAACCCTGGTCTAAGCCATTAGATGTGAGCACCATGCAAATATCCATGCCCATAGCGTTGGAATGGAAAACAGGTACGGAAGCCTTAGTAATTACGCACCGCATTTCGTTAGGTGGGGCAGTTGGTGCAGGTCTATTACCTCATATTAACATAAGCACACCGTTAAACCTATCTGAATACAAAGCACAGCAAACCATTGGTACTAACCCGTTCTTTAAAGCAGAACTTGCTTTTCGCCGCGGGATAGTTTGGAAATTAAGGGCAATGTACACTATGGGTAATATAGAGCTAATGAACTTTACTAAGCCCATACAAGGCTATACAGACGGTCCTTTCAATCTTACATATAAGTCTAACCTACAGTTTTCGCTTATTCTTATGCCTTTCAAACGCCGCTGGACAGAATCAGCATGGTACAACGATTTTGATACCTATAATTGGAATGAGCGTTTAGATTAATAATGCTTGCTAAGGCTACTTTACCGTCATCACTACTCTAAAGCCAATATTAGCATAACTAACATTAGGCGGGCAAACATATCTGTTAGTACACCGGCAACCAATAGGATAGTGCCCCCAGCTACCACCTCTTACCACACGCTCTGCACGCTTGCCTGGTCCCATGGGGTCTTTAGGAGGGCTACACTTATAATAATCAGCGGCATACCAGTCATAACACCATTCGCGCACATTTCCAGCCATACCATACAAGCCTAAAATATTAGGCATTTTGCTAAGCGCGGGATGCGTGGTATCACCACTATTTTCAATAAACCAGCCTACGTTTTCTAAGCTGTCGCTACCGCTAAATTTTGTATTTTGGTGTTTGTTGCCTCCTTTGGCTGCATATTCCCATTCGGCTTCTGTGGGCAGCCGGCAGTTAACATCATATTTACTACTAACCCATTTACAGTAAGCAACGGCATCGTTATAGCTTACGTGCACCACCGGATGATTATCTTCATGCGGGCAACGCTTGCGCCCTGCCACATCTCTTTCCCAATTAGCAAAGTTATACTCCACCCACCGCTTGCCGGTATAAGCCCAACTGTAGCCATTTTTTTCGGCATCGGTTTTGTAAGAGGTGTTTCCCATAAACTCTCTGAATTGGGCTACCGTAACTTCAGTATTAGACATATAAAACGGCGACAGCGTAACCTCATGTACAGGCTTTTCGTCAGGAGCGGTGCTAATATCATCACCCATTTTAAAAGAACCACCTTCTACGTAGATAAAGCCTAACGGTGGTAAGTCGGTCATAGCCTCCGGTTGAGCTTGAACGTTTATGCCCCCAACCAAAGCCACACACACCAATAGAAGTGCCTTTCTCATAGAAAATACTTTTATACGACAAAAGTATATTCTTTTTTTAACAACCCAAAGCCCCTTTTACACTTTATGTTTCTCTATAGTGCAGGATATTGCTCGTAATAGTGCTTATTTTACACAAAATTTAGCAAATAAATTACCATAATTTGTATATATACCCAAAAAATAGCACTACCTTTGCCCCCCCTTTCTATTATATACCAAAACAAGGGGAATAATTACTTATGATTTTTCCTAATCAAACGCAATTTTATAAAGGAAAAGTAAGAGATGTTTATACAATAGCCGATAAATATGTGGTGATGATAGTGAGCGACAGAATTTCGGCATTTGATGTGGTGTTGCCTGCTACAATACCCTATAAAGGGCAGGTATTGAATGAAATTTCAGCTCAATTTTTGGCTTCTACCGCAGATATTGTACCCAACTGGATGCTTAGCACCCCTTTTCCTAACACTATGATAGGCTACAACTGCGTCCCTTATCCGGTTGAAATGGTAGTGCGGGGCAATCTAAGCGGGCACGCCTGGCGCACTTATAAATCAGGCAAGCGCACACTATGTGGCGTACCCTTGCCAGAAGGCATGAAAGAAAACGACTTTTTTGACCAACCCATTATCACCCCCACCACCAAAGCAAAAGTGGGGCATGATGAAGACATTTCACGCGAACAAATTATAACTAGCGGTTTAATATCCGAAGAAGAATACATTGCCTTAGAGCAATACGCATATTCTCTGTTTGACAGAGGGCGCGAAATTGCCAAAACAAGGGGATTAATATTGGTAGATACCAAATATGAATTTGGCAAACGCAATGGTATT
The DNA here is from genome assembly GCA_010021705.1 of Chitinophagia bacterium. Classification (GTDB taxonomy): domain Bacteria; phylum Bacteroidota; class Bacteroidia; order Chitinophagales; family Chitinophagaceae; genus RGMU01. The sequence continues at coordinate 5,513 of RGMU01000104.1, forward strand.
ATTCACCTAATAGACGAAATTCACACACCCGACTCCTCCCGCTATTTCTACCTTGACGGCTTTGAAGAAAGGCAAGCAACCGGACAACCCCAAAGACAGCTGTCTAAGGAATTTGTAAGAGAGTGGCTTATGCAACAAGGCTATACCGGCAAAGACGGTGAAACTATACCCGAAATGAGCGAAAATGTAATTGCCTCCATTTCAGAGCGGTATATTGAGCTTTATGAGGTGGTTACGGGCAAGTTTTTCTCCAAAAAAGACATGAACTATGCCTCTATGCAACCCTCCATTGAAGCCGATTTAGAACGGATAGAGGCTGAATTGGCAGCAGCGGGGTAGCTTTGTTTTGACCAAATTCAGGAGTAATGGACATTTGTGGTGGTGAGATGGTTAAAAAATGTAGGCTGGTATTAGCTTTAT
>RGMU01000105.1 GCA_010021705.1 Chitinophagia bacterium
AGCCTTGAGATCGTTAAGGGTATCATAGAAGGGCAAGCCATAAACTACAAGGTTCAGAACGTAACCAGTAATACAAGGGTAGAAAGCGGTTGTTTCTCTATTGAGTTCAGGAATACGGGTAGGTACAATTGCATGATAGACGAAAAGGTATTGAAGCCTAATGAAGTTTGGAAGCTGGAAGCGTTTAACGAACGCCTAAAAATTGGCAATAACTTCAATATCATATTTGAAGACGAGCAAACAATTGACCTTACTAAAACCTCATCCAAAATCTAATGTATCAGGAATATAGAAGCGTCAAGGCATTGTTCACGTTTGCCATTACCAAGGCTAATATTGTCTTGGTGGAAATGGTGCAACCCGTGCGTATCACGGAATACTTAACGGTTCTAAGCACCCTTCTGTTAATAGGGGTGCTTGGAACCAACTTATACCTCAATATCAAACGCATTAGAAAAGCCAAGTACAATGAATTTGATAACCAGAATTAAGGCACCTACCCCTATGCCTTTTCGCTTCGTTCGTGCCTTGGGTTTTATTCTGGTAGCGATGGCCGCTTGCTTGCAAATTGTGCCAGAAGATACCAGACCTGAAACGGTTGAGTTCCTACCTTACTATTTATATGTAAGTGGCCTTGCCCTTGTTTTGGGAGCCTCCCTATTTGTGGACTTTGAAGCAATCGAACGCAAGGCAGCCCGCTACACCGATAACCTCCTAAACACTCCTACAAATGGCAGATTATAGAGTAATTGTGCCTTTTATCCTAAAATGGGAAGGAGGCATAAGTAACCATAAGGATGACAGGGCAGCAATCGACCCTGTTCCAGATGGCACAGGAAACCATACCAATAAGGGTATAACTTGGCAAACTTTCAAGGGACTATCCAAGAAGCTAGGCTATAAGGCTACACCTGAATTATTCTACGCAATGCCCGACAATGTTTGGGGCTTGATATTCAAAGGTGGTTTTTGGGATGCTATCAAAGGCGACCAGATACGGAGCCAAGCTATAGCAGATATTTTGGCAGACCTTACTTGGGGCAGTGGCTTGGGTAATAGTAGCCGAATAGCCAAGAAAGCACTTGCCAAGATAGGCTACAAAAGCGGCCCAAAATTCTTTGATGCCCAAACCATTAAGAGCATTAATGCAGCCCCAGCGGCAAAGCTATTAGATGCCATTAATGAAGAAAAAACAGCCTTTTACTATCAAATAAAAGGGGGTGAAGTTTTTATAAAGGGCTGGATGCGTAGGGCTACAGAACTCTTTGAAGAAAAAAAAAAGCTGTTGGCGGAACCATTGGAATAATTGGGATAGCCGCCATAGCATACTTAGCCTACAAAACTTTTAGTAAAAAATCTCGTTCAAACCCTCCTACAGTAAAATGAAAAAGATAACTGGTCAAGACTGGCTATTAATTATTACAGTGGCTTTTAGTGTAGCCATTTTTGCAGTTGCCCTTACTTCGTGTAAGCAAGTTGTGCAACCCAATCCGGTAAAGATTGAAGTGGCCATAAAGGGCGATACCGCCACAGGCACCCTAACCGATAGCGTGCTTGTAAACCTACAGGAAGGCGATAGTATTGTATTTAGAAGCGTAACTATTAGCGATGAAGTTGCCAGCATCGTAACGGACGAAAACGGCCAAGCAGTAGCCACCAATACCAACGGAATAACCCATAAGGTTACTGGTAAGGTAAAACGTGTAAACGGCAAGCTGGTATTCACCAGCGAAACCCAGCCCCTTGTTATCCGTGGTGAAGTAACGCCACGAACCTTTAGAGTTGCCCCAAGGATGAAACCAAGGGCGGTAACGGACTTGCACGGCCGTAATTGGCAATCGGAAGCAACTATGCTTATGTACATAGGCTTAGGCTTGGTATTTGGTTTTATCGCAATAGCTTATTTAAGGAAATGGCGCAAGGACAAAGAGCAAGCATTAAGGGTTTAAACCTTTATCTTGGAAGCCCTGGTGATTTTCAGGGCTTTTTTAATAGCCTTACACAGGCTAAGCAATTTAAGTTAGAGGCAGATGCGGGCTTTCCTCGTTACGAGAGCAACTACGATGCTTTACTTGAAAAGAGAAAGGATGAATTAGGGCTGGTGCCAGAGGCTCCCACTTGGTTAGCTACCTATTTAGGCTTGAAAGATAACATAGGCATAGGAAAACCAAGCCTTAGGTTAGAGTTTGCAAATAATCAGGAATTATTAGAATGGTCTAAGCTACACCAGATAGATACCATTAAGCCAGCTAGTAAATTTGGAATAACCTTTCAGCCAACTTTAAAAGATGAGCAGCAGTCAAAGCCAAAAGAAGAAACGGTTTTTGAAGAAAAGCCGGAAGCGTTAGAACTAGAAGAAACAGAAAATACGGTTGAACTAGTTGAAAACAACCCAAATTTGACTACTTCTCAACGGTTAGAAATTCTAAAAAACTCACTAATTAAAAAAGAGGAACGGCAACAATATTTACTTTCTCAATTTTATGGTGGATGGCATGGAAGGCAAGGCCAACCAATTGACCTAAGCAGAAAATCAGATAGAGCCTTATTAAATCGCACTGATAAGTATGATAACGCCCTAAGAAATATTTCTGCAGAAATTCAAAAAACAAAAGATGCAATTGAAAGGGAGGAAGGTAAGCTTCGACAAGTTGAGCTTACTAACCAAATTTTACCAGCTTCTTTATTGGAATTTGTTAATCGTGGAGAGTTAATTCAATGGCGAAAATATCCAAATACTTTTTTTATACCGGGTATTGAAAAAGTCAGGTTAATTTGGAAGCCTAAGGAAAACAAGTTGTTTACTCGTTATGGTGAATATCTGCAAAAAAGCCAAAAACAAGAGTTTGTTAATTTGGTTCAAAGGATATTAGATGCGATTGATAATGAGCAAAAAACTAAAGAAGGCATAGGGAAACCAAGCCTTAGGTTAGAGTTTGAAAGCAATCAGGAATTACTAGAATGGTCTAAAATTCACCAAATAGATACTATTAAGCCAGCTAGTAAATCGGGTAAGGCTTTCAAGGCAAGTATTAAAGTGGATGAACCAAGGGAACCAGAACCAATTCACGAGCCAGATAGCTTAGTAAGGTGGGTACCCCTAAAGGAAATTCATGAGGCTAAACAACTCTTTCAAAATAGGCAAGACGATTACAGCAAGGAAAGTGTTAAGCGAATTTTGAAGGCTGTAGAAGCTGGTACGTTCCGATGGGAAAGCCTAGATCCGATTACGCTTTGGGTAAACCCTGTAGATGGCTTGCTTTACATCCTTTCAGGGCATAGCCGCACCCAAGCCTTTAGGGAATTGGCTAAACTGAAAAAGAAAGTAGATGGCAAGCCATTTACTTCTATCCCTGCCAAAATTAGCCGTGTATCACTGGCAGAAGCCAAAGAAATAGCCTTGAACTCTAACACCCTTTCTACCAAGGAAAGCGATTTGGAAAGGGCAAACTATTACCGGGCAAAGCGGTTTTCAGGAATTGGCCGTAAGGAGTTAGAAGCGGAGGTAAGGGATAAGGAAGGCAAGAACGCCGTGTATATTCTAAACCTTAGCTACCTTAATCCAAATGGTTCTACCATCCTTGGCTTGCAGCAGATGCAAGAGGCGGAAGACGTTACCAACAAGCAAATTATCCAAACTATTGCCGATTGGATAGGAGAAGCCAGAAGGAAGTTTGAAGACCTGAATAACAGCCACGAGGAAGAAATTTACAATTGGCTATTTGGTGGGGCTTATGGTACTGGGCCAAGCAAGTTAAGTTCAAAGGTTGCCTTTATGCAGCGCATCACGGACTTAATGCAAAGGCGGCTAATGGAGCCGAAAGATGCACCCTTGAACATTGAAAACCGAATTGTAAAGAACCCATTGCAAGCGGATTATGATAAGGAATTAGAAGCGGCCGAGGCAGAAGTAAAAGCGGCCGAAAGAACCGTTGCCGAGAAAAGGCGGTATCTGGTAGAAGGTGGTGCCACTACCCAAGCTATAGAAAGAGCCTTGGAAATACCAGAACTGGAACTACAAGCGGCCATCCGTAGGCTTGGCCAACTAAAAGCAGACAAGGGCAAAGTAAGAGAAGCGGTAAGGAGCCAGCCATCTTTGTTTGGGTTAGAGCCTGCTAAATATGTATCATTTACAGGCAAGCACTACAATAGTTTATACCAATTTATTTTAGACGGAAAAGAAGGATTACTAGATAAAACCGACTATTTAATAATTGGTGCAGTCCCTAAACTTTTCGGAGAAGAAATATTAAAAGAAACTGGTATTGATTGTAGGGATTTTTCAATTAATCTGTGCGCAACAGATGCTGTACATATATTTAAGCATTTTACTTCGAGCGATAGCCACCCATGGGAAAAAGAAGAATTTGACTCTTTACCTATGTATATTAAGCAACTACGGCTTAATGATTTTAAAAAAGTAGGTCAAGAAATACATTTTTCTTCAAAAATAAATAATTCTTCAATTGGCTTTATTATTGCATTTATTAACTCTAAAAAGAAAGCTAGAGTTAGGTTAATAACAGCTTACAAGATAAAATAAAAGGGGCATTAGCCCCTTTTATTTTTTGGATTCGCCTAATGTTCCGATCTTCCTCGTACCCAACGTTCTAGCCGTGTCAGGTTATCTCCAAATGTTTTTACACTGCAAATATACAAACTATTTTACTTTTTCAAATTCCTTTAATAAAGTTTCCGTTTGCAAAGCCGCATAGTACCGCTCTGTAGTTCTGGTGCTGGTATGCCCCAAAGCTTGAGCAACAGCCTTTAGGCTTACTCCACAATTTAGGTACATTGTTGCAGCCGTTTTCCTTCCTATATGGCTGGTAAGCGGTAACCGTATGCCAGCGGCCGCACCTACTTCTTTAAGGTACTTGTTGTACTTTTGGTTGCTTATGGTGGGCAACTGGTAATCGTACTTGGCTAATATTCTTTCAGCTTCTGGCAAAAGCGGAACCTTTGCTTCTACGTTGCTTTTGCTCCTTGGCATTTTCAATAATACCTTACCCATTACTGTAAGGGTATTTAGCTTGTAATCAAATGCCATCAAGTCCACATAAGCCAGGCCTGTATAACATTGGAATATAAATAGGTCTGCCACCTGTTCCAGCCTTGGTATGAGTTGCAAAGATTGAATAACCTCTACTTGGTCAATACTTAAGTAATTAATGCTTTTTAAGCGTTGCTTAGGTAGGCGATAGTCTAAGATAGTATTATAGCTAATATACCCTTCGGAAAAAGCCCACCTAAAGGCTTGCTTTACTTCTTTTAGATTGCGGTTAATAGTGGAAGCTTGCAACCCTTTACGGTAAAGGTGGGTGTGGTAACGCTTTAACGATTGCTGGTTTAGCTCAAAGCCGGGGTTACTATCTATGTACTCAATGAGCAACCTAATTCTAGATTTCTTACCAGTTAAAGTAATTAATTTGATGGGTTCATATTTTTGCGTGTCCAAGTACAAGAGTAAGATATTACGAGGTTCCATGATAATACATATTGTAGAAAGCATAACAAAAAGCCCCTATACATATTGTATAAGGGCTTTTGGAGGCATGTAATAAATTACTTGTAATTAAAAGTGGTCACGTAGGGACACGAACCTAAATTACTTACATGCCTCCCAAAGCGCTATTTACGCTACTTTGAGTTGGGGTGCCAAACCAAGGTACCTTACTATAGTTTCCTTGGGCATTGTTTGGTTACCCTTTTGCTTTCCCAGTAGGTCGATTAGTTGCGCCTGTTGCGAAAGAAGCTGGTTAATATAAGCATCCTTGCTTCTTAGCTGGTTCTTGAACTCTTCAAAAACATCAGCAAACAAACTACTTTCGGTCTTTACAGGTGTTTCAATTAGTTTAAAATCAAAATCAGGATACTTGTTTTGAACCTTATAAATAGCGGCTCTATGAGGTA
>RGMU01000106.1 GCA_010021705.1 Chitinophagia bacterium
TGGTTAAAAATCTTAACGACAAAATAGCCTTATACCAAGAGCGCATAACACAGTTGGAAAAGGAGAATGAAGTGTTACAAGGTAAAAACGCAACTCTCACCCATGAGCGTGATAGCACAAGTGCGCAAAACACAGTGCTAAAAAGAGAAGCATCTGTGCTACACGCCGGCAACATTAGGCTTGAACCCATACACCTAAAGCGCAGCGGCAAAGAGGTGCACACCAGCAAAGCCCGTAAAGTGGACGTGCTACGCATTACGTTTGACATTTTAGAAAATAGAATAGCCGAAAGCGGCAATAAAGCCATATATGTGCGCATTATAGCACCCGGAGGCAGCACGCTTAGCAATGCAGCCAATGCTTCCGGCAACCTTACATCGGCACAGGGCAGTGCTATACCCTACTCCGTAATGAAAGATGTAGCACTTACCAAAGGTACGCCAATTAACAACATTACCCTTGATTGGAAGCAAGACGGCGACTACGAAAAGGGCAACTACACCATAGAAATATACAATGAAGGCTATAAAGTGGGCACCGGTAGCGTAAATATGAGGTAGGGGGGAGGTTAGAAGTATTGGTCTTTTAGTTGTTCTAAAGTAGCGGGTACATAGTTTCCGCCTAATGGTGGGTTTATCCTTCTAAATCTGTTGATGGCTTGTTGTATAAAGTGATTATTGAAAATGAAAATGTATTTTTCATGTATTGGGGCTTGATTAAAATGTAAAGAACTGCCACTGACTTTAGCTTCCATGTTGCGCTTTTCAATGCTATCGGTATTTCTAATCTTTAGTTTAAGCTCGACTAACAAAACTTCAATAGCATTAGTTTCGCTATTCCGTAGCCCAACAGCTATATCCATACTGCTTTGGAGTTCTGTCAACCCTCTTATTGAAAATGTACATTTTTCTAAGTCATCTCCATTAATGGCATGTGTGTCTGCATAAAAAAGAATACAGTCGTCATCAGTACCTCCTTCAGATTTAATAATTTCTGTTAATCGTTGTAAATAGCTAACAGCGTTAATATTTTCAGCAACAGTTTTAGTTGTATCGGCACAATATTTCATACGGCATTAAGAAATGTACCCTTTTAAGCGTTCAAAAGATAGGTTAAAGGACTCAAAAATAGGCTCAATATTTTGCTCAAGGTGATTAAACTTAAATTTGAATTTACTACCGGGAACAGGTTGCGCTAAGTAGAAGTTGAGTATTTCCGCAAAATCACTATTTTTTGCTTCACTTATATACCTTATAGCACTGACCATATCGGGATTGTGAGATGCCAACAAAAATTTTGCTCCCGTAGCTTTATTTAGGTTTACTATCAAATTTGCATATTCCGTTATCCACTGCGGGTGTAAATGCGCTTCGGGTTCGTCAATGATAATAAGTGTTTTGTCATTGATTTGCCCATTTTTTATTAATAATTGTAAAATGGCAAACGCCTGCAATCCGGTAGCACAATCCTTAATATTAAATACAGAGCCATCTGAACGTTTGAATAAAAAATCGTCAGAAAACACATCTTTGGTATCATAATCCGCCTCACCCTCCATTATTTGCCCTGAAAGCCACCGGTAAATTTCAGTATTGTTATTTTTATTTTCTGCTTTTTGTTTCAAAATATCTCTTAGCGTTACCCGATAGTCAAAAGCTACATATTTATGCTCCATATCAAACATAAAAGGAGTATCTATATAAATTACATTTTGAATGTTATAAGAAATGCCAATGTGCAGTGCGTCTAAAGAGAAAATTTTATCATTCAGTTCTACAATGTTAATTTCAGTAGGTATATCCCCGTTAAAAACTCGTTGAATACTATCGCGTAAAATTGATGCATTTCTAATCGTAAGTGCCTGGGATGCTTCGGTAAAAAGTTCATTTATTTTTTGAATTACGCTGTTAAAGTCAACATCCTGCACATCATCATTAGTATTGCTTTTTTGTTTATCATTTCTAAAAATACCTCTTAATACAAATTGTATCCGTTGTTCCGATAATGCTCCGGTATTTTTTTTATTAATATTTTCAAAATATTCAGCGAAAATTTGATTGGCTAATAGTACCCATTCATTTTTAAAATGATTTATATCCGATATTTTTTCCTTCCTAAGAATAGCCTCCTCCCTCTCTAAAATATTTAGCTTACGATTTAACTCGTTCTCATCCTTAGAGGTATTTCTAATAATAAGGTCTAAAAAGCGAATTATACTTCTTAGATTATCATACAGTTTCGCTTGCACTATTTCTTCATAGTGGATAATATTGTGGTAGGTATAGTAAATTAGTTTAGACAAAGTGCTTTTACCACTACCATTAATGCCTGCTACTACAGTAATGCCATTTAGCAGAATATCAGCTTCTTCTACTGCCCAAAAATTTTTAAGCTGTATGCGTACATTAGCTTCCACGTTTAAGCGTATATTTAGTTACAGGGTAAAGGTATGTAATTAGTATAACTATTGGATGTATTTTTTACGTTACTAAATATTATTCACTGCTCTTAGTACTTTTACCCAAAATCCACCAACTTTTAGTATATATTTGTTGCGAATAAGCCACCAATTATTATACATTTTTATGCCGGCTATTATCAGTGTAAGCAATTTAGTGAAAGAATATAACGGCTTAGTTGCCGTTAAGGGTATTAGCTTTGAAGTGGGGCAGGGCGAAATTTTTGGGCTGTTAGGTCCTAATGGTGCGGGTAAAACCACCACTTTAGAAATTATAGAAACCCTGCGCTCCAAAACAAGCGGTACGGTGATTGCGGACGGTATAGACTTAGATAAAAGCCCGCAAAGCATAAAAAACATTATTGGTGTACAACTGCAAGCAGCAGGCTATTATCCAAACCTTAACCTTAAACAAACGATAGACCTATTTGCGGGCTTATACAACAAAAAAATTGACCCTTTAGCCTTATTGGACAAGGTGAATCTTCGTGATAAAGCCAAAAGTAAATTCAAAGAGCTATCGGGAGGGCAAAAGCAACGTTTTTCTATTGCTACCACGCTGATAAACGAGCCTAAAATCATTTTTTTAGACGAGCCTACCACAGGGCTTGACCCACAAGCCCGCCATAACCTGTGGGAACTGATACTACAACTGCGAGAGAATGGTGCTACTGTGGTGTTAACTACCCATTATATGGACGAAGCCGAACAACTATGCGACCGTGTAGCTATTATAGACGCAGGCACTATTATAGCCCTAAGCACACCGGCAGAGCTGATAGACAATCTATTAGCCACCGGATTTACCCGCAAGCAAGCCGTTAAAGCTGCTAATTTAGAAGACGTATTCCTGAACATGACCGGCAGAGAATGGCGCGAGGGATAATCCATTTTATGGCAACAGAAAACATTAACTTTAATAATTAGAGTTAATAACTTACTTTGGCACGCTATTTGTTATGTACTCTATGTTGCTTAAAAAAAGTACAAAACAATTTACATATTACTCCAAAATTTAATTTTTTATTCTATGCGTAAGCTCATTTTTTTACTTTTCCTTTCCTTATTTTATTACCCTGCCATTCATGCCCAAAATGGTAAGCAAACAACAAAAATGTTAGAAACAGCTAACGTTATATTAAACGGCATATACGAAGCCGATGATATTAAGCAATTTGTTAAGCAAAAGCAGGAAATTAGCGAAAAACTTACCAACCTTAATGCTAAAGTAGCACAGGGTACAGTTACCGTGCAGCAATACAATGACGTGAAGAGTGCCTACAACGAAATGTCCGGCAACATAGACCGCCTTATTGAGCAACTGAACAAAGATATTGGCTCTTATAATAGCCTAAAGCAGCTAAGCAATAGCAGCAATACCTTTTCGCTTATCAACCAAGCGTATAAGCAGTATTTTGATAATGCAAACCAAATTTACACCAATAAGTTTCTTCCGGCATACGACCGCGCCATGAACGCCCCCCGCGACAAGGCAATAGCCCTTATACCATTGTTGATAGAATTTGCCCCGAAGGTGATTAATATCATCAATTCAGCCATAAGCCATAGATTGGACATTAAACAAACCTTATTTGACCTTGCTGCCCAAAAAATACAGTCCGGCATTCGCGAAAAGCTACAATTTCCGGAGTGGAGTAGCATCGTTACCAATATGCCCCCAGGAAGTTCTACCGCAGGCAACAATAACACAAATACCAACACCGGCGGTGGCGGATTAGCCGGAAGGCGCAACGGAATGAATGGTAATACGAATACCAACACCCAATACCGCGTGGTAGATGCGCAGGTGCAGTTTGTTAATAAAGACAATGCTGCCATACCCTTTACGGTAAACCAAAATACCGGTAATCCGTTCTTTGTGTCTGCCAATAACTATGGCGAAGGCACAAAATATGCCGTAGCCGTTAAAGGATATGCCTACGCTGCGGCTGTTGCTTATAGCACATCTAAGCGCAAGTGGGATAAATTGGTGCTGTACAACAACAGCACAGCCGTAGCATTGCTGCAATTACCACAGCCGATTGCCGGCAAGCAACAGTACTTTACCATTCGCGGTACGGGCATTCCCAACGAACAATTCTTAATCTTATTGAGCAATCAGCCCATTAATGAGCAACTGTTAAACCAGCTTTGTATGAGCACCACACAAGGCAGCGGCATTACCAATGATGCCTTTAGGATATTTGGCAGTGATAAAACCGCCAACCCTATGCTATCAAACACCGCAGGTGCGCTGCAAAGCATTAGCATCAACAATGTGGCTATCAACCAGCTTATTATCCCTATGTATTTCCAAATCAACAGACAATAATTTTTTTAACCAACCAAATAATATTATAATACAATGAAAAAGCATTTTTCCATTTCCCATTTCCGTTTCACCACTTTAGGTGTATTATTAATTGCTCTTTGCTTAATAGCCAATGTGTCTTATGCACAAAAGACTACTAAGCCCGCCCCTAAAAAAGTGGTAAAAGGCAAATTTAACGACACCAAATGCCGTATTCGCAGTAAAGACCTTACCATAGAAGGCGGCGATGACAACCCCACCAACCCCACCATAAATGCCAATATTACCATATACCTTAAAAATGGAGGTACTATGAACTTTAGCGGGGCAAATGCGGGCAACACGTCCTACTTTGTAAGCAATGAAAGCTATGGCGAAGGTACAAAATACAACATGACCGTATCGGGCTATGGTAGAGTGGCGGTATTAGCCTTTAACTATACCAACAACCGTTGGGAGTACCTTACCGAAGGCGCAGGTGGTGTTAACAATGGCACTGCATCTAAAGATGTGGTTATTGAAAGCGAAAGTGATGGTTCAGTAGAGCTACCTTCCAATGGTGCTGACGGAAAAAGACGCTTTTTTACCTTGAGGGGTGCAGGACACACGTATGAGCAGTTTTTAGTATTGCTATCTAACGTGCCTTTAGATGCATCAAAGCTAAACATGCTAACCAATAGCACTGCTAACGGCACGGCTATCATTAGCGAAGCAGCACGCATTTTTAATAGCGTAGCTCCGGATTTTACCTACACGCCGAGCACTATCACCAATGTTAACATTAGTAACGGAGGCAAAGGTGCTGAAATTACACCGCTTTATTTTCAGATTAATAGGCAATAATGCCTTGTTGTTAGGCTATACTTTCTTCATGTACCGGTGGCTTGCCGGTACATTTTTTTGCGTCTATTTTACTACATTTGCGCCATAGCCATGAGTTTATCTTTTTTAGTGTATTGTAGCCAGCCATTGATAGCAGCGTTTACCGGCTGGTTTACCACTTGGATAGCCTTTGTAATGCTCTTTCACCCGCGCTACCCGGTGCGCATTTTGGGTATTACCATTCAAGGTATATTCCCAAAGCGCAGGCAAGTGTTTGCAGCAAAATTAGGGGCTGTGGTGGGCAATCAATTATTGCATT
>RGMU01000107.1 GCA_010021705.1 Chitinophagia bacterium
AATATCTTCATTAGGGAGTAACTTTTTAGTAAAAGCATTAGTGCAAATAGATAGTTTTTTAGCAGTGAAAATCACCGAATCCTGTCTTGTGTTGTCAAAAACGGAAACTGCTACATAGCCGTCTTCTTCCTGGATGGAAGTTACGTCTGCACCTGTTAAAATATCTACACCTTTACTTGAGGCTAAGTGTTGCAAAGCACGCATCATTTTGCCGGAGTTTAGCTGCCCTTCACAGTTGTTGGCTATTAGTGCTTTGGCATATTGTGGGTTAAATCCGGTGTCGGGAATTTTATGCGTAGCAATTGAGAACGCGGGTTTATTACCGGTATGGGGGGCAAGTAAAGCATTAATATAGGGTATTTTATCTAAGCAATGAAGGGCATTATCTGTAATAATTTCATGGCTACCATACTCGGCATAGTCTATCGTATTGTCGCCCAAGCGGCTTCGGAGTAGCTCTAAGCCTTGCTTGCGCATAGCAAATAAGGCAGTAACTTCGGTTTCAGTCATAGTTTCCAAGTCGGCTAAAAGTTCGGTTACGCTACCCATGCAAGCAAAGCCGGCATTGCGCGTACTGGCACCGGTAGGCAATACCCCTCTCTCTAATACCAGCACACTGCAATTAGGATAGCGGTGTTTTAGCTCAATGGCTACACTTAAACCCACAATGCCAGCCCCCACCACAATGTGTTCATACGCCAAAAAATGTGCCTTTTCCCAATAGCTTATCATAGGACAAATGTAGGGATTTAATGCCTAATTAAAGTTTCCCCCATTTTTCACCATGCTAAAATTTATGAAAGCTAGAATAAAGACGTACTTTTGAGCCACATACTAAATCAACGATATGTACAAAAAATTGTTAATCATTGCTGTAATTATTTTCGCAGCCGCTGCAACCGCATTCCGTACTCCTCCCCTACCCGGTGGCGAAGGAGGTTTTAAGGTGTTGGACAAAGCTAACATGGATTTAAGCGTAGAACCGGGGGACAATTTCTTTCTTTACGCCAACGGTGCATGGCTGAAGAACAACCCGATACCCGGTGACCAAACCCGCTGGGGTAGCTTTACGGAGTTGCAAGAGAACAACATGAAAAAGTTGCATGACATATTGGACTCTGCTGCCGGCATTACCAATGCACCGGCTAACAGCATTGTTCAAAAAGTGGGTGATTTTTACCGCGCCGGTATGGACACGAATGCCATTGAAGCTGCCGGTATTGCTCCACTAAACGACCTATTGAGTGAGGTGGACAAACTAAAAGATGCTACAGAGTTGCAGGCTTTTGTTGCTAAGCTGCAAACCATAGGCATTGGGCAAATGTATGGCTTTGGCGTTTCACCCGATGACAAAAATGTGGCTAAAGAAGTTTGCCAATTTGGGCAAGGCGGTTTAGGTATGCCGGGCAGAGAATATTATTATGACAATGATGCCCGCACCACAAAAATTAGAGATGCTTACAAAGGGTATATCCCCAAAATGCTTATGCTAATGGGTGAAGATGAGGCTACGGCAAAAAAAGACGGTAATACTATTTTTAACTTAGAAATGGAACTTGCTAAAGCAAGCCTTACCCGCGTAGAAATGCGCGACCCAATTGCGTTATATAATAAGTACAGCATAAAGGCAATAAACAAGCTAACGCCGGGCATGGATTGGAAAACCACGCTTAGCAACTTAAAAGTTAAAGGTGAGGATACTGTTTTAATATCCACCCCAAAATACTTTATTGCGCTTGCCAAAATGTATAAAACAGTGCCTATGTCAACATGGAAAATGTACCTTAAATATCACATTGTAAATGATTTTTCTTCTTTTTTAAGTAGCCGTTTTGATAAAACACATTTTGACTTTTATGGCAGAATAATGAGCGGACAGCAAGTACAAACCCCACGTTGGAAGCGCGTATTGCGCATGATAGACGGCAACATTGGCGACCTATTGGGGCAGCTGTATGTGGACAGATATTTTAAGCCGGAAGCCAAAAAGCGCATGATGGACTTGCTAAGCAACTTACAACAAACTTATGCAGACCGCATTAAGCGTTTAGACTGGATGAGCGCGGAAACTAAAGGTAAAGCCATTGGTAAACTAAACACATTTATGAAAAAAATAGGCTATACCGATAAGTGGAAAGACTATAACACGGTAACTATTGTTAACAATAACTACATTGCCAATATTCTGTCTGCTTCTGCATGGGAGTACAAAGAAAATATTAACAAATTAGGCAAGCCGGTTGACCGTATGGAATGGGGCATGACTCCGCCTACCGTTAATGCCTATTATAACCCTGCATTCAATGAAATAGTGTTTCCTGCCGGTATATTGCAATTTCCGTTCTTTGAATTTAGTGCCGATGACGCTATCAACTATGGCGGTATAGGTGCTGTGATAGGACGCTTCGGGCAACTTGTCTAATTGGTGGACACCGATTGACTCTGCGCACTTTGAAGAAAAAGCGAATGTGGTAGTTGACCAATATAATGCCATAGTGGTGATAGACACCATGCACGCCAACGGCAAGCTAACCGAAGGCGAAAACTTGGCAGACTTAGGCGGTATTAACATAGCTTATGAAGCATTTAAGAAAACAGCACAAGGCAAGTCTAACGAAAAAATAGACGGCTTTACACCTGACCAACGCTTCTTTTTAAGCTGGGCACAGGTATGGCGCGCCAACACTCGCCCTGAAGAAGTGGCAAGAAGGTTAAAATTAGACCCACACTCGCCTAACGAATTAAGGTGCAATGTGCCGGTTAGCAATGTAGCGGCATGGTATGCAGCCTTTAACGTGAAGCCTACCAACAAAATGTATCGCGCTCCGGATGCCCGTGCCGGTGTGTGGTAGTAGGTTAGTAAAGCAAATAACTTAAACACATAAATTGGGTGGCTATAAATTAGCTACCCAATTTTCTATTATAGGCTTGTGGAGTTCAAAGTGATGCCGGGTGAAGGGTATGTTAGCTATCGGTAAAACATGGTTTAAGGTATTGCTGTTTAGCATACTCTGTGGAATACTATTAAAATAGCCTCTTTGTTGCCAATAGTGTGCCAAATATTCCTGCTCCGGCTGCCCGGGTGTGGGTATGAGTAGGGCTGGCTTTTGGGTATAAATTAAGTCCATTACCGAGCTGTAGCCACTGCGGCATACCACCTTTTGTGCGCCCGCTATAAGGGCATATAACGCAGCATGAGACGCAAAGGGTATTGTTTGAACACTACTACTCCCTCCCTGATATCCTTCTTTACCCTTTATTAAAACAATATTTTCTTTAGCTAAATGCTTTACTAATAGCTGTTCTAACTTTGCCCTTTGCTGCTCTACACCGGACAGCAGGAGTAGCGTATAGGGCTTGTCTAAGTGCCGCGGCGGTGCATCTAAGCATGAAAATTGGGACAACAAGCCAATATATTGAGCCTGTCGGGGAAGTGTGGCAGGGTGTGATAATGTGCCGGCTAAGGCAGTATTATCGGGCACATCGGGTATCCATATTTCGGCAAACTTGCTTAAAAGGCGATAGTGATATTGCTCTAGGGCATCATCTACCGCCCTGCCCCACCCTGAATGCAACCTAAGCTGATGCGTGAGCATTACGCTTGATATGCGGGGGCTGTATATGCCGTAGCGGTTGTCTGAAATTATGCCGTCAGGCTTGCATTGGTTTATAATGGCGTTGATTTGGGTATTTTCTCTTTTTATTAACCTTTGCAAGCCTAATAATTGCCCGCCTATCTTCACTTTATTGAAGTAGTCTATACCCGAATAGGCAATGTTATAACCTTCCATAAATTGATAGTCAATGTGTGGAAAATAGCCGGAAAGTATGTTTCTTTGCACGGCATTGCACGCAACGGTAACTGTGTTGCCACAGGCAAGTAAATGCCGGATTAGTGGTATGCAGCGCGTTGTGTGCCCCATGCCCCAGTCTAAAGGAGAAAATAACAGATGCTTTGCTTTGTATTTATTCAATATCTTGTAACTTTACAAACGTAAATGGAAAAACGGAATAAGCCTTTTTATGTAGCCATAGCGGCAATGTGCTGTTTGGTGTTTGTTTTACAAGGATGTGTATCACAGGAAAAAAAATGCGGTTGCGGTACAGACCTTATGAAAGTATATAAAAAAAGAAGAAGATAAAATGTGAAGATAAAATATTACTAACGTCATAAACAATCCATCTTTTATGTGGGAAAATAACAATAAAGTTTGGCAAAGATATAACAACAAAGTATTAGCCTCGCAGCCTAACCATGTGGCTTATGCCATGCGGTTTATTAAGCACATAACCAAGCTGCAATCTGTTATACACTCTATAGAGGTTTTAGACCTATATACCACACAGCTGCACCGCTCTCCGAAAAACATAAAGCGTGCACTGAAGGAAAATCAGTTTAACCCTTTTGTGTTTACTTTGCACAAAAATTAAAGCACTTAGGTGTTCATAATATCCCTAATGGCTACACTTGCCACCACCCCGCCAAATGCGGCGGGTAGGTAGGATATAGTGCCATAAGCCGATTTTTTGAAGTTTTTACCGTCTGTAAGCATGAGCGACTCTTTTATGGGGGCTTCGGGTGAAAACACTGTTTTTATGCCTTTGTAAATACCCGCCATTTTAAGTTGCTTACGCACCTGCTGTGCAAAAGGGCAATTATAGGTTTGGCTAATATCTGCCACGCGCAACCGTGTAGGGTCAAGTTTTGCTCCCGCACCCATAGAGCTAACCATAGGAATGCCCAAGGCATAAGCTGTTTTTAAAAATGTAAGTTTGGGCGTTATGCTGTCTATAGCGTCTATAAAGTAGGACGGTTGGCACGAAAGCAGGTCGGCAACGCGTTCGGGGTGTACAAACTCTTTTATAACGTTTAGCTCTAATTCGGGGTTAATTTGCAGCAAACGCTCCCCCATTAAGGTAGCCTTGCCTAAGCCATGCGTGGTGGCTAATGCCGGTAGCTGACGGTTGCGATTGGTGGGGTCAACCACGTCTCCGTCTATAATAGTCATTTTACCAATACCTGACCGCGCTATAAACTCTGCCGCAAAAGAGCCTACACCACCCATGCCTACAATGAGCACATGCGCATTGATTAATTTTTCCAATTTCTCTGCCCCCACCAACAGTTCTGTTCTCCCCAACCATGCCCGTTCCTTCATTGTATAAACTTATTGTAACATTTTTCACGTAAATATACAATAAGGTGGGGAATTGGGGGGTATTATTCCTACTAACAATTTATAAAGTGCAAAGTTCTATCTTCATAAATCCACGTAAAAACTTATTTTAGAAGATAGTAATTTGCGCTAATTGAGGCAATAACTTTAATTCCCAACAATAATATCATCATCTACCATTAAAAATTCACACCTCCAACTATTTTGAGTATTTGCATCTCCTGAAACATAAGTGAGACGGCATGTATAGTAAGAACGTATTTTAGCTCCAAAAGAATTTTGTGCATCTACATGCCAATTAACGGTAAAGGTATTTCCTCTTTGAACTACTGTATTAACTGCGTCTGATTTTTCAAAAACACTTCCAAAATCAGCAGTTGATGGCGATTTTAGTACATCTTTCACATAAGATTCGGCAATAATAAATGCTTTTATTTTATTTTGATTTTCAGGATTATCTTTTTTAGAAGTGTCATCTGAATATTTGTATAAAAAATGGCATGTTCCAAAAATAATTATCGTTAAAATTGCTGCAATTGTTGTGCTTATTTTTTCGCCTAACTTATTATCTACACTATTTATAATTCCGCAATTCCAACAATGAAATTGATTTACTGTGTGTGGTATTTCGTTAGCAGTTTTACAATGATAACATAAATAACTTAAATTTTTCATGATGTTTTGAATACGTATGCGTTCATTAA
>RGMU01000108.1 GCA_010021705.1 Chitinophagia bacterium
ATAGCTCTGTAGAAAGTAACGAAATGTTAAATATATATTCCGGCAATGCTACAACAGACGCATCAGGAACGGCTACTGTTACATTACCAAGCTATTTTGAAGCACTTAACCAAGATTTTCGCTACCAGCTTACGGTGATAGGTTCTTTTGCACAAGCTATTATCTCGAAAGAAGTTTCGCACAATAGGTTTGAAATAAAAACAAATCAGCCTAATGTAAAAGTTAGCTGGCAAGTATCCGGTGTGCGCCATGATGCTGTTGCAAACGGAAGACGTATTGTGGACGAAGTGGAAAAAGAATCGTTCAACAAAGGCAAATACCTTAACCCGGTTGAGCTTGGTAAACCTGCCAGCAAAAAAATTGGTGCTGACCCACGTACACTTCTTCAACCAGACTATAGCATAAAATCTCAATTATCAACATCTGCTACGCCGCAAGAAAAGTAAGGTGTGGTAGTAATATTTATTAAAAAAGCAGGGCTAACTACCCTGCTTTTTTGTTTTATGCCAAGTTAACGAGCACACTACTATTTTTTATACCGTATCGTGTGATTATCTTTGCATTTATGCCTTAAAAGCAATTTAAAACACCAAATTATGTCTAAGTTTCAACATTACAACTTTTCAGGGGAACGCGCTTTAGTGAGAGTAGACTTTAATGTACCCATTAAAACCGGCAAAATTACCGATGATACCCGCATTACGGCTGCTTTGCCCACTATTAAAAAAATAATCGCAGACGGCGGTAGTGCTGTATTAATGAGCCATTGGGGCAGACCATTGCCCGATATGAAAAAGAAGCCGGAACTTACCTTAGCCGACTTTTCCCTCAAACCCGTTGCCGACCATTTGTCGCAGCTTTTGGGTGAGGAAGTATTATTTGTGAACGACTGTGTGAGCAGTGAGGCATTAGCTACCGCTCAAAATTTGGGTGCGGGCAAAGTAATGTTGCTTGAGAATCTAAGGTATTATAAAGAAGAAGAAGGAGGCGACGAAGGCTTTGCTAAGCAACTTGCTGCATTAGGTACTATATATGTTAATGATGCCTTTGGTACAGCCCACCGTGCACATGCTTCTACAGCGGTTATAGCACAATATTTTGATAATGATAAAAAAATGTTTGGCTTGTTAATGGAGGGTGAAGTTAACGCTGCCGGAAAAGTAATGAACGAAGCGCAAAAGCCGTTTACTGCCATTATTGGTGGGGCTAAAGTGTCTGACAAAATATTGATTATTGAAAATTTGCTTAACATAGCCACAGACATTATCATAGGTGGGGGTATGGCTTATACATTCTTTAAGGCTCAAAAGGGCGAAATAGGCAAATCACTTTGTGAAATTGACCGTTTAGAGCATGCCAATGCTTTACTTGCCTTAGCCGAGCAAAAGGGTGTATTTATTCACTTGCCTGCCGATAGCATTATTGCCAATAAATTTGCCCCTGATGCCGATACATCACCTTCGCTTAGCTCCGAAATTCCTGCTGAATGGATGGGCTTAGATATTGCCAACATGGCAGTAGAACACTTTAGAAATGTTATTCTTCGTTCAAAAACCATTTTATGGAACGGACCTATGGGTGTGTTTGAAATGGAGAAGTTTCAACACGGCACTAAAGCCGTTGCTATGGCTGTAGCTGAAGCCACAAGTAAGGGAGCATTTTCTTTAGTAGGTGGGGGAGATAGCGTTGCGGCGGTTAACCTATTTGGGCTTGCCGACAAGGTGAGTTATGTATCTACCGGTGGTGGTGCAATGTTAGAACTGTTTGAAGGTAAAGTGTTACCCGGCATTGCAGCGGTTAATACCGTGAATGTATAAAAAGTTAATTGCCGTTATTGTCTTTAGATAAATTTAAGGAGCTTCGCATTGTATTTTTAGGCACCCCCGCATTTGCCGTGGGGTGCTTAGATGCTTTGATGCAAGCAGGAGCTAACATAATAGCCGTAGTCACCGCCCCCGATAAGCCCGCCGGTAGGGGACAGCAGTTGCACCAAAGCGAGGTAAAGCAATATGCCATAGCGCATAATTTGCCTATAATGCAACCTGAAAAGCTAAAAGACCCTAATTTTTTAGCCACCTTAGCAGCCTTAAAAGCAGACATACAAATAGTAGTAGCCTTTAGAATGCTACCCGAAGCCGTGTGGAACATGCCCCCAATGGGCACACTAAACGTACACGGCTCTTTGTTGCCACAATACCGAGGCGC
Source organism: Chitinophagia bacterium (assembly GCA_010021705.1). Classification (GTDB taxonomy): domain Bacteria; phylum Bacteroidota; class Bacteroidia; order Chitinophagales; family Chitinophagaceae; genus RGMU01. The sequence continues at coordinate 2,206 of RGMU01000108.1, forward strand.
AGCCCCCATTAATAAAGCTATCAGGAATGGCGACACTTATACCGGAGTTACTACTTTCAAACTAAAGCATGAAATAGACACAGGCGATATACTTTTACAGCAACAAGTGGATATTTTACCGGAAGACAATGCCGGTACGCTACATGATAAATTAATGCACGCAGGAGCACAGCTTTTAGTGAAAACGGTACAACTGCTTGCCTCCGGAGAAATAGAAGAACAACCGCAAGCATCACTACCGGAGGCTCAGCTAATGTATGCCCACAAAATAACAAAAGCTGACACTCAAATTGATTGGAATACTAACTGCCTAAGCATACACAACCTGATTAGGAGTTTATCGCCGTATCCGGCTGCTATTACCCATTTAGACGGCAAAATATTAAAGGTGTATCACTCTCATTTTACAATAGTAACCGATAATCATGCTTTACCTGGTGCAGTAGAAACCGACCACAAAAGCTATTTAAGATATGCTTGTCATGATGGGTGGGTATATCTTAATGATATTCAGCTTGAGGGTAAAAAGCGTATGGATATAGTGAGCTTTTTAAGGGGATATAGAAAGCCATGACCTGCTTATTGCAGAGTGATAGTATTAATAAAATATTGGGTAGCTAAGGCATAACCCTCTAAGCCTAATCCAATAATACTTCCCACGCATTTGGCTGATATATAAGATGTTTTTCTATATTTTTCTCGCGCAAGTACATTGCTGATATGCACCTCAACCGTAGGAATGTTTATTGCCCCTACAGCGTCTGCTAAAGCAATGCTGGTATGCGTATATGCCCCTGCATTAATAATTATGCCATTCACTTTGCCTATGCAGCTGTGTAAAAAGTTAATAAGCTCGCCTTCTACATTGCTCTGAAAGTATTGCATAGATACCTGAAAGTATCGCTCTTGGAGGCGTTCATAAAAGTCTTCAAACCGCTCTGTTCCGTATATCTCGGGTTCTCTGATGCCTAATAAGTTCAAATTAGGACCATTAATAATAGCTACCTTTATCATATTTTGACTGCAATATAGCAGAAAAAACTAAGTAGTTGGTATAACGGGCTGTTGTTTCTTTTTTTGACCTGGGCTTGTTCCAAAACCTTGCCGTTGCATATTGCCCCAAACGTGTTTTCTACCGGTAATAAAGTTGAAGTAGCCTTTAAGGGCATAGAATAAAATGAGGGGGTGGTAAAACATAGGCTCTAAAAATGCCATTAAGCAAAGCCCCATTACCTCACTCCATGTTTTGTAATACTTAAACGTAATTTGGTCCCAAAGCAAGGCAAGGGTAGTAATCATTACAGAATAGGTATATACAAATATGATTAAAATTATGGCATACCCCCAGTTAATTTGATTCGTAATAATAAGATATATATAGCATAAAATACCTACAAATTCTATAATAGGAGCTAATAATTCATAAAAGAAGTTGTAGGGAAATACGATTAACCCTAATCTGCCAAAGCGAGGGTTGAATAGTATTTTCCTGTGTATGGTCATAATTTGAGCTAAGCCCCTTGCCCAACGGGAACGCTGCCTGCCAAATACCCTAAGCGTGGTAGGTCCTTCTGTCCAGCATAAGGTCATCGGAGGGTACGGAATTAATAAAATCCCAACCCATTTTTCCCAACACAAAGGCGCGGATATACTCCATTTCCTGAAAGCGGGGTAAATAACGCTTGGGTGGTCGAACCCTTGTTATCAGCCCTCCGTCCACTTCGCAGGAATTTACCATGCGCAATGTGGCACCGGTGGCAATCACCCTTTTATAGTCTTCTTCTATTTTTTGATGCCCGCATTCTGAACAAGGCTCACCTACAAATCTTATTTTGGTGTTCTCCTCGTCCATGAAGGGCTTAATAAGCTTAATAAGCGTATCTTTATCCAATATGCAATCCACATCAGTGCATAAAAAATATTCATAAGATGATAGGTTTATACCGGCATTAGATGCGTCTGCTTTACTTTTTCCGTTGATTTTGTCTATCACCATCAGCTTTTCATAAGCCGGATTGGTGGACTTAAATACACGCTGAATAGGCTGGTGATTAAGTTTTTCTCTAAAAGCATAGTCCACCTGCACCATTTCAAATTCTTGAATTAGCTGTTCTAATGTATCATCAGTGCTACCGTCATTAATGATGATTACTTCATATTTAGGGTAATTAAAAGTTAACAATGAACGCACATTGGAAATAATAGTAACGCCTTCATTAAATGCCGGCGCAATTACCGATATGCCGGGTGCTAAAGGCGATTCAACTATAATGTTATAGTCAATAGACTCATTCTTTTTCATGTATCGCCTAATAGACATTAGCGATAGCACAGCCAATATACCATAAGCCATTAGCAGGCTTGTGCCATATATAAAAATAACATCATTGTATAGTTGGGCAAGGTTGCCCATTACGTTATTACCAACAAAAAACTCGCGCAAGTTGAACATACGAATGATAGCTTTTTATTAGGCTGTTGCAGGGGTGGCAGAGGCAGATTGAGACTTTTGAAAGCCCTTTCTGGTCATTGCACCCCATACGTGCTTTTGATTAGTTAAATAAAAGAAATAACCCCTCAACGAAAATATGACTATTAGCGGGTGGTACAGTAGCATTTCTACAAATACCATTAAACATAGCCTTAATACATCGGAGGGCACTTTATAATACTTAAACGTTATTTGGTCCCAGAGCACTGCGATTGTAGAAATCATAACAGAATAGGTATATACAAATATAAGTAATATTACGGCATAGCCCCAGTTTATTTGATTGGTAATAATAATATAGATATAATACAAAACACCCGTAAATTCTATAATAGGTGCTATTAACTCAAAGAAAAAACTATAAGGGTAAACGATCATCCCTAACTTACCATATTTGGGGTTAAAAAACACATTACGGTGAACCACCATTAGCTGAAACAAACCGCGCGCCCAGCGAGTTCTTTGGCGCATAAACACCTTTAGCGTAGATGGTCCTTCTGTCCAGCAAAGCGTTACCGGAACATATTTTACGGCACTTATTATTTTATTTTCATGCACATAGCGGTTCATGCGCATCAATAGCTCCATATCTTCTCCAAATGACAGTGGGTCATATCCGCCGGATTTTATGGCAATTTCTTTATCAAACATACCCAGGCCTCCTGATACATTGGGTACGGCATTAATATAGCTCCAACCCATTTTACCCAACACAAACGCCCTTATATATTCTAACTCTTGAAAGCATGAAATTAAGCCCTTCGGTGCCCTGATTTTTGTAATTACACCACCGTCCACCTCGCAAGAGTTTGATAAGCGCAATGTGGCTCCGGTGGCTATTACACGGAACTTATCGTCCTCCATGATGGGCTTGATTAGCTTTTGCAATACTGCTTCATGTAATATACAATCCACATCCGTGCACACAAAGTATGGATAATTGCATACGTTTATGCCCGCATTAGAGGCGTCTGCTTTTGATTTTCCGTTTTCTTTATCCACCACCACCAACTTGGCATAAGCATCATTGGTGGATTTATATATATCTTTTACGGGTTTTGTACTTAAAATGGGATTATAGGCATAGTCCACCTTCACCAAAGAAAATTCGTTGATTAGCTTTTC
>RGMU01000109.1 GCA_010021705.1 Chitinophagia bacterium
CAAATGAGCAAGGTAAAATATTATTTTTGCTGTTCTCTTTAGCTTCTCATGCTTTGTTTGCAGAGCAGTTTGCCTATCTTATAACCTTTACCAATAAGCAAGGCACGCGCCCCAAGAGCGACTCCGCCCTGTTCCTTTCTACTCGCTCCCTGCAAAGGCGAGCCCAAGCCGGTGTAGTTTTTGACACCACTGACTTGCCTATTACCCAAGCATACGTTGACTCGGTTTTGCAACAAACCAACGGTAAAATTCATGGTAAGTCCAAGTGGCTTAATGCCTGTGTAATTCTTATACGGGATTCATCACTTATCCACAACATAGACCGTTTTGCCTTTGTAAGCAGCTACCGCTTGGTGGGCTATTATGCCGCAGATTTGCACTTACCCCTTCATACCACAAGCGATAAAAGCAAAGCCAACATAGCCCAAAAGCTAACGGCTTTTGATGCCGCTTATTACTACAACACATGGCTGCAAACGCGCTTACTAAACGGGGATGCTATTCATAGAACGGGCTATAAGGGTACTAATAAGCTAATTGCTGTATTAGACGGTGGCTTTGATGCAACAGACCTTCATCGCGGATTTGACAGCATGAGACGGAGCGGCGGTATCAAAGAGGTTTACAATTTTGTGTTGGATACCAGCTATGTATATAGCTATGACATTCACGGCACGCAGGCGTTGTCCACCATAGCTGCCAATGTGCCCGATACCTTTGTAGGTAGTGCGCCACAAGCTTCCTTTGCCCTCTACATTACCGAAGACTGGTTTACGGAGCAGCCCATTGAGCTATTTAACATGGCAGTGGCAATGGAAAGGGCAGACAGCTTGGGAGCAGATATTATATCAAGCTCATTAGGATACAACACGTTTGACAACCCAAGCGATGATTTGAATTTTAACAGAGATTGCGATGGCAAGTCCACCATAGCAGCAAGGGCTGTAAATATGGCTACACAAAAGGGTATGCTCTTTATAGCATCTGCCGGTAATGAGGGCGAAAATGTGTGGCGAAAAGTGTTAACACCCGGAGATGCCGATAGCGCCTTAACCGTAGGGTCGGTGAATGTGGCGGGCTTAAATCCCGCTTCAAGTGGAAGAGGACCTAATGCAGCAGGGCATACAAAGCCCGATGTGTGCGCGTTAGGCAATTTAGCCTCTGTATTTAGCCGTGAGGGTTATATGCAGCGCGATGGCACTTCCTTTGCCGTTCCGCAAATTGCAGGTTGGGCTGCTTGTCTATGGCAGGCTGCTCCCAATGCCACAGCTTTTCAAATCAAGCAAGCTATGCGCGCCTGTGCAAGTAAATTCTCATCGCCACAAGACCAATTAGGCTATGGCATTCCTGACCTTAAATGTGCTTATAAGTACTTAGTTAAAGACACTATCCCTAATGTGGATACCCCAACTAATGCAGCGTGGATATACATTAATCCCGTTCCTGCAAACACCTTGCTATATATTAATCTGAATAAAGACACTGCCCCACAAACCGTAAAGCTAATTATTTATAGCGATGCAGGGCAAAAAATGGCAGAACAAATGGTGTCTTCCCAAACTACAGCTATTGTAAACATTTCTATACCGGTAGGTAGCTTTGCGCCCGGTGTTTACTTTTTACATGCAGTATCGCCGGTTAGAAATGATGTTATTAAGTGGATTAAAAATTAATCACCTGCTCCCAGCCCGCTTTTACGTTTACCGCGTCCTGATAAGGCGTTACCAATTCCGGTTGCACGTGTTCCAATAGCCTCCCCGTATCCCACTTGCCGTTTCTGTTTTTGTCGTATATTATCTTAACGTAATATTTGCCCGGTAATAGGCTTTTAAGCTCTACTTCTGCATCGGTTACGCTTTTGTAATAAACCGTATCTTGGTCTTTGCACACCCACAATATAGCCTCCGGTACATGCCGAACCGGCTTTAGTCTTATTTTAAGCGTGCCATAGTCTGTTGCTTGCAGGGTCTTAAATCTGTATTTAGCAGGTGGTAGAGCCTCGCCGGCACTATCTGTGGCAAAGCCGCTACTTAGCTTTAGGGTATAAACTTTGTTCTCTATTAGGCGGTTAGTCAGCGTTAATTTTTTATGAGTACTGTCAATAGTGCTATACTCATATTCAATGGGTGAATTAACAAAAACACCATTACTATCATAGCCCAACTGCATTTTTTGTGGCACTATTTTTATGGCAGTATTATAGGTTAGGGCTATTTTCTTATTCAGGTCAAAGGTGCGCTTGCTAATGCCCGGTGTATCTATATTTACGGTATAGGTCTCTTTTACTTTTGAAGGCGTAGTATTTCTTCTGCCTAATTTACCTTCATTTTTTTGCTGATTATCAATATTTTTTAAGCTACTATCTATAGCTTCGGTAAATATACGTAAGTTTATGGTTGTTGGCGCAATGGACGGATATACCGCACTATCGGCAAAGGCTATCATTTCATTCGTGTTTTCATAAGTACCATTACCGTTAACTTCTTTTATGGCATATAGCTTAAAGGCTTTGGCGGGCAAGGCATCTAATTGAAACTTACCTCCGGCATGAGTTTTGGTAAAATAAAGGGGCTTTTTCTTTAATATACAGCTATCGTTTTCTGTGGCATTATAAAGGGCTATATACACGCTTTCAGAGTCGGGCAAGCCGGTAGCCGCAGCACTCACACTGCCTTCCAACTTTAGCGAGTCAAAATAACTTCCCGTTGAGAAAGTGTAGCTTAAATTGGGCAGTATATTTCCTTCATTAATATCGCGTATGGCTGTACCAAAGTGAATTTTATAGGTGGTATTAGCCTCCAATAAAGTATCAGACGGTATTTTTAGTATAATTTTTTTATTCTTGGCAACTGTTAGCAAAGGATAAGGTATTTGAGGCGAAATGGTAATTTCTTTAGCTGCATCTGCCAAAGTAATGTATTCATCAAACCACAGTTCTAGTTGCTTTAACCTTATGTTTTTAGTAGAGTCGGGTAGGGAAAGCCTTTTAAGGCGGGGTGGGGTAGAGTCTTTTGCGCCCCCGGTAGGCATAGTAGGTTGCGCACAACTGCCTATTAATAATAGTAGCGCATAAAGCAGGGGAAGTTTTTGGTTATTATTACAATACATTAATGTATCTGTACTTGAATAATGTCATGAATAATGGGTAATCAGTCAAAAATACCCAATTTGTATAGGATAAATACCTATTACACCGCAAAATAGTATCTTCGCTGCAATAAACGAATATTAGCTTAACTATAGACTATAATTCATGGTATATTTAATAATCATTATAACCGCTATCATAAGCATTGCTGCCTTTTCCAATAGTGCATTGCTCAATAAACTTATTCTATATCCTTATAGAATGGAGGGTCCGGAAGAGTATTATCGGTTGCTAACATCGGGCTTTTTACATGCCGATTGGAATCATTTGTTGTTTAACATGCTGTCGCTCTATTTTTTTGGCGATAATGTTATTCAAATATTACAACAAATAGTAGGCGGAAGTGCACCCATTGCATTTGTATCTATTTACTGTTTAGCTATAACGGTTTCCTCTGTCCCTGCCTTAATCAAACATAGGCAAAATAGCAATTATTCAGCATTGGGGGCATCGGGAGGCGTAGCGGGAATAATATTTTTTACGATATACTACTTCCCTTGGTCGCAAATATATATAGGTTTTATACCGTTTGGCATACCGGCAATACTGTATGGCGCAATATATGTACTTTATTCTTACTTTATGGCACAACGCTCAATGGACAACATTGGGCATGAGGCACACCTATCAGGGGCATTGTTTGGTTTTTCTGTTGCATTGCTGTTAGACCCTTCGCATGGGCAATACTTTCTAAGGCAAATGCAACATCCGGTGTGGTAGGCTATTGTAGCTTTTTCACATTCTTTAAGCAGTTAATATACTGCAACATAGCATTACTCATGGCTGGTGAGATGCTTATTTCGGCAGTTGACAATTTAACCTTAGCAATTTTTTTAGTGCTTAGGTCTTTAATATTATCTGTACCAATGGTTAAAGTAGCACTGCGGGCTGCATAGCCGCTACCTCTTTTGTCATGCGTAATGGCTAACGTTTCATCGGTTATTTTAGACTTGTCTTCAAACGTAATAACAATACCGGACTCTTCTTTTTCAGACTCTGCTCCGTCTTTTTTCTCTAAAAGCTCGGCATATTCGCAGGGTAGGGTAAATATAAGGGTAAAATTGTCAAACTCAGCGTCCGGGTTGGTGCTATATATCCTTACGGCTCTTACCGGAGGCATAGAATCTTCCTTAAAGGGTGTTTCATAGCTAAAAGAAGTGTTATTGTCCGTAACTTCTTTCTTAATTTGTTTGCAATAATCTTGCCCATATACTAAGCTACTCAAACATAGCATACCGGCTAACATAAGACCATATTTCATAACAACATTTATTTTTGAGATATTGGGGGAAAGGTAGTGCAATATCTTCATATTTTATAGAGGCGGGTCAATTTATCCCCCAACTATCACAATTAACCTATCTAAAACGATTACATTTTGCCGACCTATTCAAATTTTCTATTTTTGTACCCAATACCATTCAACGTATAGTTTTTGAGCGTTTTTAAGCATATTTTAAATCAAAACCCTTCCGCGTCTAACCCTGAAGCTGAAATGGGCTTTTTAGACCATTTAGAAACCCTGCGGTGGCACATTATCCGTTCTTTGTCGGCTGTAGTTATCGCAGCCATTGTGGTGTTCATAAAGGTAGAATGGCTGTTTGAAAATCTAATTTTAGCACCCACCCATAGAGACTTCGCTTCCTATATTTGGTTCTGCAAATTAGGCGAATGGCTACACTATCCCGAATTTTGCCTCCATGAGGTTAAAATGAAGTTTCAAAACACTTCGGTAACCGGGCAGTTCACTGTTAGTATGTCAGTATCTATGATGCTGGGCTTTATAGCAGCGTTTCCATATATTATATGGGAACTATGGAGGTTCATTAAGCCTGCCTTAAAGCCTAATGAAATAAAGGCAGCTCGGGGTGGTGTAATATGGTGTTCTCTTCTGTTTTTCTTAGGTGTGCTGTTTTCCTACTACATTTTAGTGCCTTATACCATCAACTTTTTTGCCGGCTATACGTTAAGCAAGCAAATAGAAAACATTATTACGTTTGACAATTACTACGAAACTATGAGCAACATGCTATTAGCCATGGGGCTGGTATTTGAACTGCCGGTGATTATTTTCTTTTTGTCAAAAATTGGGCTGTTATCGCCTCAATTTATGCGTAAACAGCGCAGATACGCATTTTTAATCTTATTTTTGCTATCGGAACTTATTACCCCGCCTGACTTGTTTAGTTGCCTTTTTGTGTTTATACCGCTATATGGTTTGTATGAACTATCTATTTTTATTAGCAAAAAGGTGTATAACCCACAAACAACATTATTAGATAAATAGCTTTGTAAGTATATGTTACCGGACAACCAAAAAGTATTAATAGCAGCAGACCATGCAGGCTATGAATTGAAGCAATATTTAGTAGAAAAGCTAACCGAACAAGGCTATATATTGGTGGACTTTGGTACAAATGCCCCCGATAGTGTTGACTATCCCGACTATGCGCATAAAGTGGCACAAGCCGTATTGCATGAAGAAGCCGGCATAGCTATTTTGGTGTGTGGGTCGGGTATAGGCATGAGCATTGTTGCCAACCGCTATAAAGGCATACGCGCTGCCTTGTGCCATAGTGAAGAGCTTGCCTATTTGGCACGTACCCATAACCATGCCAACATCCTTTGTTTAGCTGCCCGCTTCACATCACCAACCGATGCCCTACAAATA
>RGMU01000110.1 GCA_010021705.1 Chitinophagia bacterium
TTTGCAAATTGCCGGCAGGTTATTCAAACACAATAGCAATACACAGCAAGCACAAGCCAGACTTAAAGAAACAGCCGTGCAATGGTATTATAGCCAAATGGGAGCTTCTTCTGCCTTTACTACCACGCAGTATAAGGTGTCCGCTAAAGTTAACCCGTATAAAAAGCTGTTTAAGGCAGGGGCATCGCTCATTCCGCGTTGCTTTTATTTTGTAGATGTACCTTCAGTTAGAATACCATTTAAGCCCGATGACATAGTACCCATAAAAACAAATAAGCAAATGCAACTGCAAGCAAAACCGCCCTGGAAAGGCTTAGGTTTTGGTAGTAAATTGGTGGAAGGCAAATATTTGTTTCATACTGCCACATCTAACAGCCTGTTGCCTTTTGCTTTGCATGAACCGCTATTGGTAGCCCTGCCTATTGAAATAACGCAGAATGAAGATGGCATAAAGAAGATAAACCTGCTTTCTGTAGATGATATTATGCTCAAAGGCGACACCCATACCGGAATGTGGTTTTATGCAGCCGAAAACATCTGGGCAATACACAGAACGCAGCGTAATAGAAAAATAGATGCCATTAACTATGCTAACTGGCAAAATAAACTAACCGCTCAAAATCTGAATGCTCCTTATTTAGTGATGTATAACAAATCTGCAAAGGATGCCAATGCTACTATTGCGATGCGCGAACAGTTTTTTACAGAATTTTTAGCAGAGGGAGGCACATTTGTGTATTATACTTACATAATTGAAGAGGCTTACTATCTAACAGCAATCTTAAATGCACCTACACCAAATTTGCTCATGAAAGATTTTCAAACAAAAGGGCTTTGGGGGTATAGAGATGTAGCAAAAAAAATATTAGACGTTTATTTTCCTAAATTTGATAAAAAAGATAACATCCATGTAGAGCTTGCAACGCTAAGCAAGCTATGCCATGATAAAACAGCCGTTTTCCTGAAAAGCCAAACAATACACCGCTTTTTAGATACGCGTGCATTAGGCACTTTGCGTAGCCAAATAAAAGCCATGCTAAAAAATGAATTGGAAGCCATAGATAAACTTGTGAAGCAGATAATAGCCTAAAAAGCCCCCCCTCTACCAAAAAATAAAATACCCAAGCTACATCGCACAATACCGTTATTAATAGTGTAGTTTTGTGGTGCAGTATTATGAAGTTTGTTGTAACGTTCTTTATTGGCATTTTTGCCTTTGGTATGGTGGGTAATGCCTTAGAGGCACACTTATCTAAAGCTATTTTTTATGTTAATTATCCGTCTAATCCCAAATTGGCGCAACCTATATTATACGTATATTGGAACATAAACCCCCAAACGGTGCATTATGTTACCGTGCCGCAGCAGGGCATAATGGCTAAGTTGCAGTTGATAGGGCAAATATTGTCCAAAGAAACACACAAAGTGGTGCGTTGCGACACCTATACCTTTCAAACACCCCCTAAAGCCAACCCTAACGAGCTTGCCCTGATGACCATAATGAGCGAACACCACTACCCGTTGCAGCCCGGTAATTATACATTACAGTTTACGTTTATTGACAATAATGCGTTAAATAACGAAGTCACCCTTACCGATAGCGTGCTTATTCCACAACCCGAATCGGCATTGATTGCTTCCGAACCGCTACTTTTAGATACTTTTTACCGTTATGAAGAGCATACAAAGTTTCAAAAAAATGGTTGCCGTTATATGCCCAATTATGGCAACTTTTACGATAAAGACATAAATTTTTTAGGCTATTACATAGAGCTTGGCAATACTAACACACTCCAAAAAAGTGATTTCCCTTTGTATTGCGAGGCAGAGTTATCAAAACGAAAAAACGGTGTAGGTATAGATAATAAAATCGTAATAGATACCATCTATGAAGCAAACCCTTACGTTTGGGGTAAAATGGATATAAGCCGTGTGTACTCCGGCAACTATTACCTTAATATCACCCTGAAAACTGCTAATTTCAAGCCATTGGCTAACTTTTCTACATTTTTTCAGCGGCTAAAAAGTGCCCCGCCAATACCCAAAATAACCCCGCAAACCGGCAGTGCAGACACCGGTATTGAGCAAGTAAACGTGCTAAACTTAGACAAAACCTTTGTGGCAAAGTTTGACCTGCCAAAATTAAAAGCCATTCTTAAAATGTTGATGCCTTTATTGGAAGGCAATGAAGCGCAAGCTGCCAAAACCCTACTCAAAAATACAGATAGGCAATACATTCAATATTTTATTTATAACTATTTTCAAAGACTAAATGAAAAAAAGCCGGAAACGGCTTGGAAAGAGTTTACGGCTAAAATAATACACGTTAACAAGCTATTTAATATAGGCGCAACCCCCGGCTACGAAACAGAGCGAGGCTACATTTACCTCAAATATGGCGAGCCTGACGAAATTATACGCCTACCCAACGAAAGAGGAAGCCAACCTTATGAAATATGGCAATATAACGTATTAAATGAGCGTAGCGGCAAGCAATTATCTAATGGCTTGGTGCTCTTTTATAAACCCTCTGCCACCGACCCCGACTACAAAATACTACATACCAATATAACTGCCGAACTCCACAACTTAGGCTGGCGCAACTACCTCTATCTACCCCAAATGAACGGTGAAAACGATGCCTCTACCGCAGAACGCTATTTTCCGCGTTAGTCTGTTCACCCGTATAAACATAACAAAAGGGCTGCAAAACAGCCCTTGTAAGAAGATAATACGTAATTAAGAGGTCGAAAGCGGATTCGAACCGCTGTAGCAGCTTTTGCAGAGCTGAGCCTAGCCACTCGGCCATCCGACCTTTTATTGAATGGGATTGCAAAGTTAATACAATTATTCTTAGTTTGCAACTCTTTTCAATAAATAATACCATGCACAGTAGCACTATCGGTAAATCAGAACTTATCCTCAATGAGCAGGGGCGCATTTACCACCTCAATTTAGCTCCTGAACACATCACGGATACCATAATCACCGTAGGCGACCCGGGACGCGTATCAGACGTTTCTAAGCACTTTGACGAAATAGTTTTTGAAACATCACACCGCGAATTTGTAACCCATGTAGGGCGTATAGGCACTAAAAAACTTATGGTTATCAGCACGGGTATAGGCACAGACAACATTGATATTGTGCTCAATGAATTAGACGCATTGGCTAATATAGACCTGTCCACATTCCGCGTAAAAGACACCCTGCGTTCTCTTAACATTATTCGCTTGGGCACTTGTGGTTCTTTGCAAGCCGATGTACCTGCCGATGAAGTAGTGTTATCTTCACACGCCATAGGCTTTGACTGCTTAATGCACTATTATAACTATGACTATTCGGCTAATGAACAGGATTTATTAGCTCAAATTCAGGCAAATATAGGTAGCGAAAATGCCAATATAAAGTCGTATTTTACTTCCGCAGGCACTACCTTGCTTAGCCTATTCAGCCACAAATATAGATCGGGTATTACTGCCACATGCCCCGGCTTTTATGCCCCGCAAGGCAGGAGATTAAGGGCACAGCTGGTGTTCCCCAACTGGATTGAAACACTATCAAAATTTAGACACAACGAGCATAAAATTGTCAATTTTGAAATGGAAACCTCCGGCTTATACGGATTGTCAAAAGTGTTGGGGCATCAGTGCTTATCCATCAGTGCCGTAGTGGCAAACAGAATTAACAACACTTTTAGCACTAATGCCAAAGCCACAGTAGAAAAAATGATTAAAGAAAGCATAGACATCATTACAGCCTCCAACAGTCTGTTTATCCCATAAACGCCCGTTCTAAAGCCCATGCTTTGAGCTTCATCTCGTCCCACTCTTCTTCGGGATTGCTGTCCCATGTAATAGCACCACCTGTTTTATAATGCAAGTGACATGTATTTGTGTTATAAAACAGACTTCTTATAACAACGTTAAAATCAAAATCGCCTTTAGGCGATATATAGCCCACACTGCCCGAAAATAGTCCCCTGCATTGTGCCTCATATTCATGTATAAGCTGCATTACCTTGTATTTAGGTGCACCCGTCATGCTACCCATCGGAAAAGAGTACTCAATAGCCTCTGCCATGCCTTTTCCGCCCTCCAATTCCCCCGTAACGGTAGATATAAGATGATGCACCTGCGGAAAGGTGTATATGCCAAACAACTCTTCCACTTGCACGCTACCTGCGCGGCAACTCCGTGCCAAATCATTCCGCACCAAGTCAACAATCATCACATTTTCAGCCCTATTTTTAATGCTGTTATATAAGTTCTGCTTTAGTTCCTCGTCTTCTTTTGGCACGGGGCTCCGCCTTATAGTACCCTTTATGGGTTGTGAAAAGAGCGTATTACCCACCTTTTTTAAATATCGCTCCGGGCTGGCACATATCAAATAGTTATCCACATTCCTATAAAACGCTGCAAAGGGCGAAGGCGATAGGCGGTTAAGCCGTATAAATAGGGCTAATGGGTTAACTACAGCATTTGCACTTGCTCCCGTGCAATAGTTAAGCTCATAGCATGTACCCTTTTTAATGTCATTCCTTATGGCATTAAGCGTGCTTATATAGCCATCTTTATCATATAAGTATTCCAGAGATATGCCATCTTGAGTATTGAGTAGGGTAGGGTTTGTTGCCGGAACTATGGCTGTTATCTCCTGAAATATGCCGGTAGGTAAGCTAAAAGATTCAATAGTAACTTCTGCACTATTGTCTAAAATATAGACAACCGTATCCGGCACAAAAAAATACAAATCCTCAAAAGACGGTGTAATGGGAGGCTTGCTTATCAGCTTTGGCTCAATGGTGTTTTTATAGTCATAGCCTATATGCCCAAACAGCCATTCATTTTTTGTAACAGCTACATGTTTTAGTTCCCTATACTCCTGCTTGGGGCTATTATCAATAGCAACAACGGCAGCCAAACACTCGTAGGTTTTATGGCTGCCGGTATAAAAATTGGAATCTAAGTAAGAAAATGTAGCGTGCTTGGCACACCACTCAAGCAACTGTTGTTTAAACAGTCCAACTGCTTGCGGTTGCAGGGCAAATGTTGCTCTATGGCGCAATGGAAACGAATTTAAAAATCATCGTCATCGTCAAAGCCGCCACCCGTATCACTAAACAAATTAAGCCCCTTAAACTCTTCATCTATCTCAAAATCATCATCTACAGACGATTTTTTTGAAGACCCCGATTTTGACTTAGATTTAGGAAGCTCAAATTCTTCAAAATCTTTGTCAAGCTCATATACATCACTTAGCCCGCTTTCGTCTCCGTCAATTGGCATATCGTCATCGTCATCATCATCAAAATCTTCATTGTCTTCCACCGAAGATTTTTTACTGCTTCCTTTGACAGGAGGTGGTGTTGCTTTTTTGGGTGCAGAGGCTGTTTTGCTTGCTTTAGCGGCAGGTTTTGGTTTAGCGGGTGCTTTAGCTTCGGCAGTAGCTTTTTCGGTTTTGGCTTCCTTCACCTCATCAGCTGTCGGTTTAGTAGCTTTAGCCGGTTTCGCAGGCTCTGCTTTTTTTACCGGAGCCTTGCTTGGAGCAGCTTTTTCTGCTTTTGCTTCTGTAGCTTTTGTGCTTTTTTTTGTCTTTTCAGGTGCGGTTTTTTTCCCTTTTTTTCCGTCTGCCGGTAATTCCATAGCGTCCATATAAAATTAAAAATTAAGCGTGTAAAATAAATGAATTAATTTGAATTATTAATACCAATAATTTGATTTCTCTCTTTTCCATACGACAAATGCGATATAGGCAAATTCAAATATTGGGATATAAAAGTACAATATT
>RGMU01000012.1 GCA_010021705.1 Chitinophagia bacterium
GGCATTTCATTCTTAGACCCTAAGTCTGCTACACCTCAGCAAATTCAGCAGTTGGGCTTAGATAAAATAGATGGTGTTTATATAGACAATGTAGTGCCTAATAGCGGTGCAGCTGTTGCAGGACTAACACATGGCGATATTATCATTGCTATTAATGGTCAAAAAGTGAACGATAAGCCACATTTACAAGAGCAAATAGCCATTTATCAACCCGGTGATAACATTACCGTTACATATAAGCGCAATGGCACAGAATACAAAGCCACAGTAAAACTTACTAATATCAATGGCACTACCGATATTCTAAAAGCCGAACAGCCACTAAAAATGCTTGGTGCATCGTTTAAGCAAATGACCCAAAGCGAAAAAGAAAGTTATAATGTAAAAGGTGGTATTATTGTTACAGACCCCGGAAACGGCACCTTAGCCCGCCAAACCAATATGAAAAAGGGCTTTATCATACTCTCTATCAACAACCAGCCCGTGAGCACCCTTGCCGATTTTTCACAACTCATGGCAAGTAGCTCTAACTTACAAATAGCAGGCTTTCAACCCGGATATGACGGCATGTACTACTTTGAACTGAACAATATAGATGCCCAGCATGATAAATAAATTGCCTAAAGGCTTGATTAAATAGTTTGTGTGTTTCTTAATTACGCCGCCTCATTTTTGGGGTGGCTTTTTTATGGGGTGGAAAAATTTATTACATATTTATATTCGTTTTGAATAATAAAACGGTATAAACGGTAAAAATAGTATCAACCATACACAGATGAACAGCAATACTAATCCAAATACACCGGCAGCAAACAGCATAGAGTCAAAGCGGTCTAAAGCACCACCATGCCCGGGTAGTAAATTGCCGGAATCTTTTACGCCTGCTAAGCGTTTGAGCCATGATTCAAATAAATCGCCTATAATGCTTGATAAAACCACAATAGGAATAAAAAATATAACTATCCATGTAAACTCCTTTCCCAAATGTGTGCCCAAAGTAAGGATATAGTATTCGGCAAGGGCTATGGTAGCCAATGCGCCTAAGATAGTACCTTCCCAAGTTTTATTAGGAGAAAGAGATGATAAAGGTCGCTTACCTATCCATGAGCCTATCAAATAGGCAAGAGTATCATAAATCCATACAATGGCGATATAAAATAAAGGTTCTGACCAATGTACTTTATGCACAAAGAATATACAATATAAAGGTACTTGCAGCCCACAATAGCATAGCAATAACAATATAGATTGGGCAAATAGGCTTAATTTGGATTGAAATTTCACAAATAATAGAAAAATAAAAAATAATATTAAGGCTACTATAGAAATAAGTGCTAATTCCCATATATTACCGTGCCAGAACATGCTAGGTTCTTCATACGGGTTAGGTTTTCTTGGCTGATTTAATACCAACATTACACTCACCATAAAAGCAATTCCAATGCCATTAAGCAGGTTGGTAAGGGTAGGCTTCCAGTTTAATGAAGGGAATATTTTTAGCAAAAGCTGTATAAGCTCTTTGTAGCAAAGCCAGTGTATGGCACTCAGCAATAGCATTAATGCAATATCCCCGCCTAAAAAGCCGGCAAGCATAATAATGCAAAAAACTATGGCACTAAGTGTTCTTTGCTTCAAAACGGGAATATTAATGGGCATTAATGAATATTTAGAGGGTTATGTATGGGTTATGGCTGCGAGGTATTATTATCGGAATTTTCTAAAGGTAAAACAGGGTTGAAGGGCGATTTACTTTTCTCTATCAACATCATTAATATAGCACCTGTAGCCACCGTAACCAGCAAAAAACCTATTTTTAGCCATTGATTGTTATCTAAGGTATTTAAGAAAGAGAGGTTTTTTTGATAATATTCACCTAAAATTTGAACGCTGTTAAAGCAAGCATGGGCAAGCATACTGCACCACAACGAGCCTGTGTTATAATAAATAAATGCCAATAACATGCCGGCTATCAAAATAGAAGGCAGGCTATAGAGGCTGCTATGTGCCACTGCAAACACCAACGAGCTAAAAAAAATGGGCACAAAGGCATTTCCGCCCAAGCGTACACTCATGCGCAACAATAATCCTCTAAAGAAAAGCTCTTCGCTAACGGCAGGCAAAATAGCCATTACTACCACTAAACGCGTTAGGTCGGCTGGGGACTGCATTTGCAATAAATAACCCATTGACTGCTGTATTTCTTTTTCAGAATTTTTAACAGACGGACTAAAAGGCATTCGGCTTACCAATACCTGCAATTCTCCCAATACGGGTATAGACACAAGTAATAGCAATGGGGCTAAGATAAGCACTATACCATTTTTGGGGGGCTTAAAACCTATGTATGCTGCCGCTTTGGGATGCGACAGATAGGCAAACAGCAAAGACGGTATAAAAAACATGCTTAGGTTCATTATACCCGATGCTATTACGCTTAAAGATATAATGTAAGGCGTTGAACGCATTTCAGGGTGCGAAATGATGTGATAAGGAACACCCGTAAACAGCGGAAATAAGGTAGAAACAGCCGTTTGACCCAAGTAGGCAACAATAAATAGCAGCGAAATGAGCATTATAAGCTGTATGCCCTTGCTGTATGTAATCAGATAATTCATCTGCGGGCAAAGTTAGCCACAAATTGTGCTACTATTTTAAGTATAGGTTGAAATAATCCGTTATTTTTTGCATAAGATGTACGCGGTCTTTGCCACGCACATTGTGTTCATGCCCCGGATACACAAAATAGTCCACTTGCACCCCTTCGTCCACGCACTTTTTCAAAAAAGCAAGGCTATGCTGCCACACCACCACATCATCGCTTGTGCCGTGTATTAGCATTAGTTTACCTTGCAGGTTTTTAACTTTATCCATTAAAGCTGCTTTTTTGTAGCCATCGGGGTTTTCTTGCGGTGTTTGCATATAGCGTTCGGTGTACATTACTTCATACATACGCCAGTCTAATACCGGTCCTCCGGCAACTGCACAGGCAAACGTACCCGGATATTTAAGCATGAGTGATGTGGTCATAAAGCCGCCATAGCTCCAGCCGTGTAAGCCCATGCGTTTTCCATCTACGTATTTTTGCTTTTTAAGGTATTCCACGCCTTGCATTTGGTCTGCCATCTCCACCTCGCCCAATTTGCAGTAAGTAGCTTGTTCAAAGGCTAGCCCCCTGTTCCAGCTACCGCGCCCTTCCATGCAAAAGACTATGTAGCCTTGCTGCGCCATATATTCATACCACAAATTACCACTTTCAGGAAACGCATTGTGCAACAACTGTACATTCGGTCCATTATACAAATACACTATCACCGGATATTTTTTGGTACTGTCAAAGCCTATGGGTAAGATAAGCCTGCCATATAGCTTAGTGGTGTTATCGGCAGCCGTAAGGGTAATATTTCTTATTTCAGGGCGGTTATATTCGGCTAATGGATTGGGTGCTTTAAGGATTTGTGTAGAAAAATTACCGTTAACGGCTCTTATGTAGCAGTTGCGGGGCGTTCCTTCGCCCTGATAGGCATCGTATATATATTTGCCGTCATCTGTTATTAAGGCACCGTGCATACCCGCACCTGCGTCTATGCGGTCTACCGCAGAACCGCCATTTAACGCTGCTTTATAAATGTGTTTTTCTAATGGACTTTCTTTAGATGCCGTAAATATCACTTCCCCCTCGTCTTTGTTAAATCCTAAAAGTTCATTTACAACCCACTCGCCTTTGGTAACTTGGTTTAGTTGCTTACCGTCTATATTGTAAACATACAGGTGGTTATAGCCGTCTTTTTCGCTTTGCCATATAAAGCGGTCATTGCTGCCCGGTAAAAAGGTAAGCGGGTGCGTGGGGTGTACATATTTTTTGCTAAATTCTTCAAAAAGGGTTTTAACTTTTTCTCCGGTAGCTACATCATATTGATTCAATAAAAGATGGTTTTGTGCCCGGCTAAGAATACCTATATAGATATATTTTTCGTCAGGACTCCACGTTACGCAGGTTAAGTAGTGGTCTTTATGCTTTTCTCCGGTGCGCAGGGTAACACTATTGCCATTGGAAGGGTTATACACCACAAGCGTTACTTGGTGAGACGTATCGCCAGCCATGGGGTATTTTACAAGGTCGGCACGGGCAGGTATTGCGTCCCATTTCACTACCGGATAGTCTTTTACCATCGTTTGGTCCATACGGTAATAGGCTAATAATGTGCCTTCCGGAGACCAAAATATGCCTTTGTCTATGCCAAACTCATCGCGGTGTACAGGCTTGCCGCAAACTATATTTTTATTACTTTCATTGCTAACTTTTATATGCCCTTGCCGTTTGTCAAAATAATAAACGTTATTTTCAACTGTATAGGCAATTTTATTACCTTTCATTACCATAATATTCTCTGCACCGGCAGGGAGTGTGGCTGTAAGTTCCCATGAAAAACTGTTGATATTTAGTGTACCGGTAACAACGCTACTTCCGTTAACAAAATAAGCCGTATTAGTAGTTATCCATTTTAAGGCAGGCGGTGCGGTAAGTTTGGCATCCAACGGATAAATGCCTTGAGGAATGGTATATTCCTTATTGGTCATATCGCCTTCATAGTCGGTTACTTTCCATTGGTCGTTATCTATTTGCCAAAAGCGGTTAGTGCCCGGCTGCCACATAGGGGCTTTAATATTTTTAACGGCTAAGGTGGTAGCCATGCCGTTGGTGGCTTCTGCTATAGTAAACAGCTTTTGCTGGGCTTGGGCTAAAACAGCCATACACAATGCAAGCTGCACTGTGATAAACACAAATTTTAAGCGCATGTAACTTTAAGAATAATATTGCTATTAATTAAGAATGCAAACTTATAAACAATAGCTTGAATTAAGAATATTTACCTTCATTTACACTATTTTACTTCATACTTACTCACAGTTTCTATAAAAATGTCGTTCATATTAGGTATAACCTCCTGCAAGCCGGTTAAGGAAATGTGAGGTAGCAGGCTGGCAATAAGCTCGTTAATGGTGCTGCTGTTGTTTAGCTTTACTTTAAGTTGATTGCCGGTTAATGCCTGTTGGGCTTCGGTTATGTTATGCGCTAAAATTTGGCACGGAAGCGAAGCAGGAACAGTGCCGGAAGAATAGGATATAAGGTAAGTACCGGTGCGGTGGTTGTTTCTTATTTCCGTTACCTCACCGTCTAATATTTTGTTAGCCTTGTATAGTAACGCAATAGAGTTGCATAGTTCTTCTACGGTTTCCATGCGGTGGGTAGAAAAGATAATAGTTGCTCCTTGCTTATGAAGGTTTAATATTTCATTTTTGATAATTTCGGCATTCACGGGGTCAAATCCGGTAAACGGCTCGTCAAGTATAATTAGCTCCGGCTCGTGAATTATGGTCGCAATAAACTGTGCTTTTTGTTGCATACCCTTAGACAGTTCTTCAATTTTTTTATGCCACCAGCCTTCTATTTCCAATTTTTTGAACCAACCCACAGTTTTGCTGACTGCATCGGCACGTGAAAGCCCCTTTAAGCGCGCTAAGTAAACAATTTGCTCGCCTATTTCCATTTTTTTATACAGCCCTCTTTCTTCGGGCATGTAGCCTATTTGGGCAATGTGAGACGGTTGTAGCTTTGTACCATTAATGCGCACTTCACCGCTATCGGGGGCAGTGATTTGGTTAATAATGCGAATGAGCGATGTTTTACCCGCACCATTAGGACCTAATAGCCCAAATATTTGCCCTTTTTCAATAGTCATACTCACTTTATTGTATGGCGGAATTTTGCATTGACAAAAGCAAACAACAATGCAAACAAGACAACGTTACAAAGTATTTGGTATGCGGCTTACACCGTCAGAGAATACGGTTTATGAGTACATTCATCAAGGGTATTCCTGCCTACAAATTGCTGAGATGCTCCACATTAGCATAGGCACTTTATATAACTACCGTAAGAGTATTATGTCTAAAAAAGGAAAAGAATATTTGAAGAAGCAGGCGTAACAGTATTTTTCTAAAACTTCTTACGCTTTTTCTTCTTAGGCTTTTCAAAGCTGTTTTTTGTGGGCGGGGGAGCACCTAATGCCTCCGGCAGGGCAATGCGGGGCACTGTATTTTGGAGTACTTGCTCAATTTTGTTAAACTTATATTGTTCTGATTCCCCTACAAAGGTATAGGCTGTGCCTTTAGTGGCAGCACGCGCTGTTCGCCCAATGCGGTGGATATAATCTTCGGCATCGTGGGGTATGTCGTAGTTGATTACAAGCTCTATATCGTCTATGTCAATGCCGCGGCTTAAAAGGTCAGTAGCTACTAATATTTTTGTGCGTTTACTCTTAAAATTTTGCAATATTTGCTCTCTTTCGGCTTGTTCTAAGTCGCTTGAGATGTAGCTTACTGGCATATTGGCATTTTTCAGGGCTATATACAGGTTTTTTACCTGTATCTTGCTACTACAAAAAATAAGTATGCAACCATATTGCCCCAAAGATAATAAGTGCGTGGCTAAAGCTACTTTTTGGTGGTCGTACACAAAAAACACGCCTTGCGTTATAAGCTCCGGAGCTTTGGATAAGGCAATGTTAATTTCTACCGGCTGCTTTAGTATGCTATTGGCTAACTTACGCATTGCCGGGGGCATGGTGGCTGAAAAGAGTAAATTTTGCCTTTGCTGGGGTAAATGGCTGATAATCTTTTGAATATCCTCAAAAAATCCCATGTCTAACATACGGTCTGCCTCATCTAAAATAAAGTATTTTATACCGTCCCAATTCACATAGCCCATGTTTAAGTGGGCTATAATGCGCCCCGGAGTACACACTATAATATCTGCTCCCGATACAAGGGCTTTACGCTCCGCAGCAAAAAGGTTGCCGCTACCACCACCATATATGGCAATGGCACTAATAGGCGTGTAGTAGGTTAGCCCTTCTATGTTTTGGGATATTTGTTGGGCAAGCTCACGCGTGGGTACAATAATCAGCGTGCTTGTTTTGTGGTTGTCATGGGGCATGGTAAGTAACCGCTGCAAAACCGGTATAAGAAATGCTGCCGTTTTGCCAGTTCCCGTTTGTGCTGCGGCTATAAGGTCGTTGCCGGCTAATATGGCGGGTATCACTTTTTCTTGCACGGGTGTGGCTGTGGTATAGCCCATAGACTCTATGCCTTCCATCAGGCTGTCATCTAAATTGAATGCTCTAAATTCCAAAAAAGGTTAATTTGGGTATAAAGATAGCTTAAATAAGTTGTGTTTGCTCAAATAAGAAAATTACCTTACCGTAGCTTCAATGACCCACAGCGAAACGCCGCCTATCAATATCCATAGTAGTATGCCCTGCAAAATGGGCTTAATGCCTACATTCTTTATGGCTTGTATAGACAGTCCGCTACCGATTAAAAATAGCGTGGCTGTAAGCCCTTTTCTGCCTGCCAAAAATACCCACTTAAATAATGTTTCGCCACCTATTTTGTTGGTTAGCATGGGTACATGAAGCGGTAAATAAGTGGCAACTATAATGGCTAATACAAAGTAAAATATGAAATAAGGTATTTTAATCTTTCCTTTGCTTTTTTGAAAATAAGAAGTAATAAGTGAAAGAGGTATTATCCACAACGCCCTTTCTAACTTTATGGTAGTAGCTATTTCAACCGCTTTTTCACTGTATTTATTGGCTGCACCTACCACTGAGCTGGTGTCATGTATAGCAATGGCGCACCATGTACCAAACTGCTGGTCAGACAACCGGAGTAAATGACCCAAAGGTGGAAATATTAACAATGCTATAGAGTTTAGCAAAAAAATTGTAGCCAAAGATACGCTTATTTGCTGGTCATTGGCTTTAATAATAGGCGCAATGGCTGCAATGGCACTCCCCCCGCATATTGCAGTGCCATTGGAAATTAGCATAGACGTATTGCGCTCTATTTTTAATTGTTTGCCTATCCACCAGCCTGCTGCCAGGGTAATGGCTATGGTAAAAATGGTGAACAACAAGCCCTGCTGCCCGGCTTGCATGGCATGTTCAAAGTTCATGTTAAAGCCCAAACACACCACCGATATTTGCAATAGTAGCGTGGTTGCTTTTTTGTTTAAAGCTATAAAAGGGTTGCCTAAAACAAGTGCCGTAGCCAATCCTAATAGCAGTGCAATGGGTGGATCTATGAATGGCGCAATAAGCGAACCGGCAAATAATAGAATAAATACTATCTTTCGTGTTTCTTCTGTAATTTTTAAGAAGCCGTTGTTCATAGCTCAAAGATAATAATAATGGATAATTTATATTTACCGGAAATAGATTTAGCCCGGTTAAAAGCTGCAAGCCATGCTTTGCAATACGATATTATTTATGATATGCTCGTAGTTCCGTTGCACGAAGAGCTTTACCGCCGCCAAACGTTTGACTTTATGGACGAACTTAGCCAAGGACAGCAACTATTGCTTGGTTACGACTATTTACGCACCCAAGTGGGGCAGGGAGGCTTCATACAGTTTATTCAAAATGGGTACATACTGTTTTTGCCGGATATGATAGCCCAACTGTATATGGTTGGGGCAAATGAAATGGCAGAGGTATTAGACGATGTGCTAAAGGTGTATGTGCTAAACTATGATACGCTTAGCAAAGCAGTGGGTTTGCAAGCCTTTGCAAAACTTTATGAAGAATTTACAGAATTTGAAGTGCTTGATAAGCGTTATGAAGAGCTAAACAAGCCCACAGAGCAAAAAATGTTGGACTATGCCTTAAACCATCTTAGCCAATTTGCCCGCAATGCGTAGCGGGTTATGGTTTTAATATAACGGGATTGGTGATAATATGGTTGCTTTGGTGCCCGGCTTTGTCGGTGATGTAAAATTCATATTGCAGTGTGTCGCCGGTGGCAATGTGTAGAGAATCCGGGCGCGGAACGGGAGACGGGGTAATGTAGAACAAGCATGTGCCTTTAAAACCCTTTTTAGGGTCGCGAATAGCATCGTCTATATAAGGGAAATCATAGCGAATAAAACTATCAAAACGGCTATCGCTGATATAAATGGCGGAAAATGTATCGTTTGACAGTATATCTGCATCGCCATCTGTAAAATTGAACACATAATATGCCGTATCTTTGTTCAGCTTAAACACGCCTTTGGGCGCATAATCTGTTAGATATATCACGGGTACTTCAGACAGGTTGTTTTTTTCACAGCCCACAAAGGCAGTTATTAACAAGCCCAATACACATCCAAGAGATAGAATTTTTACTATACGCATAACTTTGCTTTAGATGACATCAAAATTATTCAATAATCCTGAAACCATATCGTTAATTTCTCCTGAAATCCTTATTCAATATGCACAAACCAACTTTGACGGCTTAGCCTTAGCCATTTTTGCCTATCAATATTCAGCATGTGCCATTTATCAACGGTACTGTAATTTGCTTTCTGTTACCCCCAACCATGTAAAACACCTATCCCAAATTCCTTTTTTACCCATCAGCTTCTTTAAAACCCACTATGTGGTAAGCGGAACAAATATCAACATCGCCAAACCCTTTGAAAGCAGTGGCACTACGCGTAGCACCACTTCTAAACACTATGTAGCAGATTTAACACTTTATAGGCATATTGCCTTGCATGGCTTTAGTCAGTTTTTTGGGGATATGGAACAATATGCCATACTTGCCTTGCTTCCGTCTTATTTAGAGCGCAACAACTCTTCTTTGGTATATATGGTTAATGATTGGATGAACGCAAGCGGTAATGCCCACAACGGCTTTTACTTGCACAATCATCAAGAACTAAATCAAAAATTAAGCCAATTAGCCGCTACGGGAGTAAAAACTATACTGATAGGCGTAACGTTTGCGTTATTAGATTTTTTAGAAATTTTTCCGCAAACGCATTCACAATTTACCATAATAGAAACCGGGGGTATGAAGGGGCGCAAAGAAGAGTGGACAAGGCAGCAGGTACACCAATATATACAAGCCCAATGCCCAAATGCGTATATACGTTCGGAATATGGCATGACGGAGTTGCTTTCACAAGCCTATACCTCCGGCAATGCGTATTTTAAGGGCATAAGCACCTTAAAATGCCTTGTACGTGATACTAATAGCCCGTTAGATGTTGCAGAACAAGGCGCAGGTGCGCTAAATATTATAGACCTTGCCAACATACACTCGTGTTCGTTTATAGCTACGGAAGATTTGGGGCATGTAGCCCAAGACGGCAGCTTTTCCGTATTAGGGCGGATAGACCATACCGACCTGCGGGGGTGTAGTCTTTTAACGGTGTAGGTTAGCTAAGTTGGGCAACCGGATTGCCTACGTCATGGTAGAACAGAAATTGCCAGCCTGCTTCGCGTCCTTGTTCTGCATATTCCTGCCGTAGTTGCATGGCGCGCTTGCCGTCATAGTCGTATTTTGCCATGTAGTTAAACTTCATTTGCCTAAGTTGCGGTGCCTCATCGCCACCATAGAATATAATACTATCGCCTTTTTGAATAGAAAACACAATATGATGTGGCGAATGCCCTCCCGAATGGCGGTAGCTGATACCGTTGCCTATAATGCCCAACGGCTCTGTCAGCCACATTACATTTGGCAAGTAGGCAATAGCTGCAAGCGTGGCAGGCAAAAAAGAGGGTTGCCCTTGCGCTATGGCAAAGCGATATTCCGGCTCGTAAATGCAATATTGCGCGTGGGCAAAGGTAGGCGCAATGTTGCCTTGCGCATTGGTATAGGTCAGTGCGCCCGCATGGTCTTTATGCAGGTGTGATAGCAACACTTTCGTAATATCAGTAGGCTGAAATCCCGCTTTGGCTATATTGGCATGAATTTGCAGTTGCCCATCGGGCAGTGTATAGCCTAATCCGGTATCCAGCACTATTTTATCAGAAGGCGTAACCACTAAAAAGGGCTGAATTTCTACTAATAAAGAGCCTTTAGAGCGGCTATTAAGGCTCTCTGTTGCCACGTCAAAGGGTATAAATTCTTTGTCGTGCCCCACCGTAAACACCCCTTCAGAAAGCGGAAAAATAGTTGTCATAAATTTAAGGTAAACTAACGAATTGAAGCGTGCCGGTCAATATCCAAGCGCAAGAAAATAAATAGTAAAACACTGAAAGACATTAAAGACGTGCCCCCATAGCTAAGCAATGGTAGCGTAATGCCTATTACGGGTGCCAAGCCTATGGTCATAGATATATTTATGGCAAAGTGGAAAAACAGTATGGCTGCCACAGCGTAGGCATATACCCTTGAGAACACCGATTTTTGCTTTTCCGCTTTGTAAACAATGCGCAGCATTAAGCCAATATATAGCCCAATTAACACAAACGAGCCTACAAAGCCAAATTGCTCGCCTACGGCACAAAATATAAAATCAGTATGCTGTTCGGGTACAAACTGGTTTTTAGTGGATGTGCCGTTTAAGAATCCCTTGCCCAACATGCCCCCAGAGCCTATGGCTATTTTAGACTGTAGCACATTGTATTCGGAGGCGTTGTCTTTTTTTGAGTCGCCCTCTTCGTCATCGGGATTAGCTCTTTTATAATTTTCCGGCACTTCTTTGCCCAACATAGAGTAAATACGGTCTATATGGTGGGGCTTTAATACGTGCTTAAAAGCAAAAGGTACGGCAAACTGCGAAAACAAAACCGAAAAAAGCCATACTCCTACTAATATAACGCCTGCATAAAGTTTGCGCTGGAAAATGGTTCGGAAAATGACCCCAGTGGCTACGCATAGTACAGTGATAATGATTAACAATATTATTTTATCCACCAAAAGTGTACTTATCACTAAGGCTATCAGGCTCATGCCGGCTACCAATATAGAGCCGGGCAAACCCTCGCGATACATCACCAAAATATAGCAAAAATATACTAATGCTAAGCCGGTTTCGTTTTGGGCAAGCACTAAAACGGCAGGTAGTAGCGATATTGCCAAGCCCTGCAAGCGGTATCGCCAAAAGTTGAAATTAACATCGCTAAGCGAAAGATATTTAGCTAAGGCTAAAGATGTAAAAATTTTACACATCTCACCCGGCTGTAGCCCAATTCCCCCCACAATCAGCCATGATTTTGAGCCTTTAACGTCTGTACCGGCAAATATCGTTATCAGCAGCAAAAGAATGCCTACCGCATACCCCAAAAAGGCTGTGGAAACAAAAAAGCGGCTATCGGTAAGTAAAATAAACGTACCCGCTAAAAGAGAATAACCCAACCACATTAACTGCTTTGTATAATTTCTGTTGGGCATAAAAAAGGCAGTATCGGCAGAGCGGTGCTCCACAGAGTAAATAGCACACAGCCCAATGGCTACCAATGCCAAGTACATCAGCAAAACATAGCCGTCTATTTTGGCAAAAAAAGATTTTGATACTTGTTGAGACATGATAAGGCTTTAGTTAGTGTGAAGTATTGTTTATACGTTTATATACCCAGTTACGGTAGGCGATAGAGTCTTTTGCCTTTTTCATGCTGTCGTTGTAGTGTTTGCGCTCCATGCGTTGCTGATACACAATGGCATCGTGAACGCGAGAGGCAGAGTCTATGGTATATACATATTTATTAATTAAGTGGGCTTTGTACATTTTTTCTTCCAAATACTTTCGTTTGCTGCTAATACTGTCGTTCAGATACTTTTCCATAAGCAAGCTGGCAATAGGTGCTGCCCATGTGGCACCAAACCCTGCGTTTTCTACTGCTACGGCTATAGCTATTTTAGGGTTATTACGCGGGGCAAAGGTAACAAACATAGAGTGGTTAGGCATTTTTTTCACTTCTCCGTTCACAATGGCTTTATTTTCGGCAGTGCCCGTTTTGGCGCATATTTCTATTCCCGGAATAGCAGCCCCAACAGCCGTACCCCGCTCTACCACGTCCTGCATGGCACGCTGCACAAGGTCAAACGTTTCGTTGGGAATGTTTAATACTACTCTCTTCTGCAAATAGGGCATTAAAAGGGAATCCTTTTCATTTTTATTAATAGACTTTACAAAGTGGGGCGTATAATAGTAGCCCTTATTGGCAATTATGCACATGGCATTTGCCATTTGCATGGGCGTGAGTAATAGTTCGCCTTGCCCCATGCCTACAAACACAATGGTACAGGAATTCCATGAGCCGCGGTATAGCTTGTTGTAAAAATTGCTGTCGGGAACCATGCCCCCTTTTTCAAATGGAATGTCAATGCCTATGGGGTGTCCAAAGCCAAAAGAAGAATAATAGTCGTGCCATTTTTGCAGCCCTTTTTTAACACCGCCTAAGTCTTTATAATCCACTGTAAGGCGAAAGGCGTGGCAAAAATAGGAATTACAGGAGTGTGCTAAGGCTTCTCTAAAGTTGGCAGCGTGCCCGCCTCCGCTATGTTCGCAGCCAATGCGGCGGCTACAATAGTAATATCCGCCAAAGCAAGGAAAGCCATAATTGGGTGTAATGGCACCTATATTCAGTGCCACTAATCCGGTCATGGGCTTAATGGTAGAACCCGGCGGATAGGTGGCTTGTGTGGCTCTGTTAAACAAAGGGCGCGTAGGCTCTCTGTAAAGTGCAGCATAGTTTTTAGACCTGTCTCGTCCTCTAAGCAGATTAGGGTCGTAGGTTGGGCTGCTAACCATAGCTAAAATACCACCGGTTTTGGGGTCAATAGCTACTACACTGCCTATTTTGTTTACCATTAGTTTTTCGGCATATTCTTGCAGGTCGGCATCAAGGTATAGCTCCAAACTTTTGCCGGATACCTCCGGTGTATCTAATGTGCCGTCTTTATAAGAATCACGCGGGCGGTTAAACTTATCACGTTCTAAAAAGTGAACGCCCCGCTGCCCCCTAAGAGCCTCTTCATAGTGAAACTCTAAGCCACTCAAGCCCGTATAATCACCCTGCCGGTAAGATACAAATCTTGTTTTTTTTAACATATCTAACGAAACCTCGCCAATATAGCCTAATACCATTGACGCATAAGGCTTAGGATAGGTGCGAATACTGCGTTCTACCAATTCAAAGCCCGTAAACAAAAAGGCGTTTTCCAAAAAGCGCGCCGTTTGCTCGGGGCTAAGTTGCTCCATAAAGGTGCTTTGGCGCACATACCCATTTTTAAAAATAGATGTTTTTACTTGCTTAATTAGCCAATCTTTTTCCATTCCCAAAGCTAAACATAGCTGCACGGTGTCTAACTGCTTAATGTTTGAGGGTGTTACAACAAGGTCATAAATGGTAGTGTT
Organism: Chitinophagia bacterium; assembly: GCA_010021705.1. GTDB lineage: Bacteria > Bacteroidota > Bacteroidia > Chitinophagales > Chitinophagaceae > RGMU01. Next base: position 14,198 of record RGMU01000012.1, read on the forward strand.
AGACAGCATTACCTTACCTTTACGGTCATAAATAATGCCCCGAGGCGGGTAAACCACCTTTTTGTAAATGGCAATATCGTTTGCCATTGCTTTATACTTTGATTCAAAGTTTTGGAGAAAAAACAAACGTACAAGCATAACTACAGCGGTACAGATAAAGATAATAGTTATCACAATTTGCCGCGATTTGCCCACGCTATCCATAAAAAATGCTACTAAAAAAATTGTTTTTTAGCCGAGTAACAAAAGTAAGGGATATGCCGGTTTCTCAAAAATTATTTTTCTCAACATTTATGTTATTTGCCTATTGCGCTTTTACCGGAGAATACATATTGGGCAAAAAGAGCAATAAAAGTTCTTATTTATGGCAGAGTGTATGCCATAAATAAGGATAGTTGTGCACAATTATATAACTTCGCATTTTAATGTCCTCTATCCAAGTGTAATAGAGGGTATATCTTCTAATCAATTAACGATAGTATATATAAAAATGGGATGTGGTTCATGTGGTACTTCTGCTAACGGTAAGCCCGCCGGCTGTAACAGTAATGGCGGTTGCTCTTCCGGAGGCTGCAACAGAATGAATGTGTTTGATTGGCTGAGCGAAATTCCGTTGCAAGACGGAACTAAGCCTTATCCGATAATTGAAGTGTCTTTTAATAAGGGTAGCCGTAAAGACTTTTTCAGGAATGCAAATGGCTTCACGCTTCATAAAGGCGAATATATAGCCGTAGAGGGTATGGGCGGCTATGATGTAGGTGAAGTAAGCCTTACGGGAGAGTTGGTAAGGCTGCAAATGAAAAAATATGATATTACGGAAAATAGCATTACCAAGCGAGTGCTGCACCCGGCTACCACCGATGAGGTGCAAGCCATGCAAGCAAGCAAGGAAAAAGAGCAAGACTATTTGGTAAGGGCACGCGCCATAGCCAAAACCCAAAACCTGAACATGAAAATTAGCGAGGTGGAGGTGCAAGCAGACGGTAAAAAGGGTACTTTCTTTTATATTGCCGAAAATAGGGTGGACTTTAGAGAGCTTATT
>RGMU01000111.1 GCA_010021705.1 Chitinophagia bacterium
GCTGAAATAGCAGAAATGTTAGAGCTTAGGGAAGACGAAATAAAAGGCATTGAGTAATCCGAAACTTCCCTTCCTATATTTTTCTCGTTTCCCCTAACTGCACAGGTGGTTGGGCTATATGATTACTATTTGTAGATACATAAAAAACACAACACAATACTTGCCTTCGTTAAGCGGTATTATATTTGTATTTTTGTATATAATATTATAGCCTTGCGCAGGGCGCATTTATGAAATATTGGTTATTGGCATTTATGGGGGTTATGGGTTGGGCAGGGCTGCCTTTGGCTACGTGGGCACAGCCCCGCTTGCTTTTGCTGCGCAACAAAATGGAGGTGCACCCTTACCAAGCTGCCGGCTACTTATCGCCCATTCCGTTTAAACGGGCATTTTTCCATGACGATAAAATAGCCAAAGAAGTGCGCCGCGCAGACCTTAAAGACGGCACTGCCGATGGCAAAATTACGTTTTTCAGAGACACCACCCAAAGCCTACCCCTTACCAAAGCCATAATAAAAGGTAGCAAGCTGTTAGAAATAATTATAGAAAACATGCCATGCCATGACCGCGATAGCATAGCCGACAACCAAGAGCGTATCCGGTGCTTAACCGCCCTTTACAATGCCCTTAACCAATATAACACCGACAAAAAGCCCGACCCTAATTATTACATTAAATTGTTCAACAACTTAAAAGACTTTGTGATAGCGCGAAATGAAGATAAACTATGGAGTTTTTGTATTAAAAATGCTAATATTTACACCATAGAAAATGGTAAAACCCTCTTTGACGGGCACGCCCCCGAAAGGGCATATACCTACAGCCGTATGATAAAAGAAGAGCCGGAGCTAATGCTAAAGCAGCTTGTAGAATTTGCCACCGACACCTTTGCCTATACCCTGATAGCCGACAAAGCCCTCCGCAACCCCGAATATGTGTTTGAACTTGCCACAGCGGGTAATAAAGTGATTAGCAAGGCTGTTAAACGCACTCCGCACCCTTTTGTAAAAATGATTGTAAAAATAGCCGACAGTGCCAATGCACCCTTAAAAGCATTTTCATTTTTAGGCAGTCTTTATCGCAATGAAACCACCTTAAACACTGTTAATACCATAACCGATAGCCCCTCTTTATACCTTAAATACCTTATTGCGCTAAGAAAAGCGAAAGAACCCATTGCCCCCGATACCTACAACAAAGAACTGCAACTACGCTCCCTAAAGTTTGTAAGAGAAATAAACAGCCTACACGACACCACCGACACCGTCAGGTTTGCCACCCTGCAATGCTTTACACCCCAAGAGCTTTATTACATTATGGTGTTGGGCGAAGAAGAAATATACACCAGCAGCTTTTTAGGCACGTTTAAGCGCATGATGGGCAAAATGCAACCTCAAACAGGTAGTGAGTTTTTAGACAGCCTACACCACGACTATTTTAGAATCTTCCTAAAATTGTGTGCCGGCTACAACACCCTATCTGCCTTTTTGGCTACCATGCCCGACAAAGACCGCGTAGCCCTCATCACCCGCTTTATGGCAAACCTGCAAGCCGGTAAAGAAGACTCTCCCGAAGAAGCTGTAGATGTGGCAGACGCATTGGGCAGCATAAACGACACCACGCTGTTAATTTTCTTAAAGCAAAAAATAGCCGAAAACTACATCATTGCCGACAGCCTAAACAGCAAAAAAGGACGCGTGATATATGCCCTGCTTGACCGCATGATAACCCTCCCCCAACCAGACTCCGTATATGCCCGCCTTACCAAGCCCAACCTGCTGCTGCCCAACATTAAAGAAATGTATTACGGCGCACTGATGAACGATTCGGGTATGATATACCAACAAGTATTTTTCTTTGGCGATGAAGACGGGCAGCACAGCTACGAACATTTTTTAGACAACTTTAAGAACGACCCTAATTGGCAAATCAACAATTCTAACAAATATTGGACAAGCATAACCGCCAAAAAGCCCCATAAAATAACTATATATGCCAACAATCCCCTCCCCGAACCCGAAGATGACGAGGCTATTGCGCGCCTGTGTAAATTCCTTGCCGATACCGGCATTGTGCCTACCATTGTTATACATCGCGGGCACAGCTACCACCTCCCCCTAACGCTTACCCACCTGCAAAGCAAAAACCGCATTGTGATATTAGGCTCTTGCGGGGGCTACCAAAACCTCACTACCGTAATAGGCAAAGCACCCGATGCCCAAATAGTTTCTTCTAAGCAAACCGGCACTATGGGCGTAAACGATGAAATTTTGCGCTTCCTAAACCGCTGCCTGCTTAATGGCGAAGACATTAAATGGGCTGATATGTGGCACAACTTAGAAATAGAGTTTAACAAAAAGCAAAACCTGTTTCAAAAGGATAAATTTACAGACTACGTTCCCCCCCACAAAAACTTGGGTGCCCTTTTCATAAAAGCCTACCGCAACAGTATGAACGCCCCGGAGTAACACAATCCCTACCCACCCACCATAACCAATATTTGCCTACATTTGCGCTCAAAAATCAGATAGCATTAAACTGTTACATTATGCCACACCGCGTTTATGATAATATACTGCAAACCATAGGCAACACTCCTTTAGTAAAGCTACATAGAGTGGTGGCTTCGCTACCATGCCCTGTATATGCCAAAGTGGAAACCTTTAACCCCGGCAACAGCATTAAAGACCGCATGGCACTTAAAATGCTGGAAGTAGCAGAACAAGAAGGTAAAATTAAGCCCGGAGGCACCATCATAGAAGGTACAAGCGGCAACACCGGCATGGGGCTGGCACTTGCAGCCATTATAAAGGGCTATAAGTGCATTTTTGCCACTACCGACAAGCAAAGCAAAGAAAAAGCAGACATCCTTAAAGCGCATGGCGCACAAGTGATAGTATGCCCCACAGACGTAGAACCCGAAGACCCGCGCAGTTACTATCAAGTAGCGCGCAGGCTGCAAACCGAAATACCCAACTCATGGTACGTGAACCAATACGACAATCTTGCCAACCGCCTGGCGCATTATGAGCAAACGGGTCCTGAAATTTGGCAACAAACCGAAGGCAAAGTAACCCACCTTGTGGTAGCATCAGGCACGGGGGGCACTATTGTGGGCACGGGTAAATACCTCAAAGAGCAAAACCCCAATGTGCAGGTATGGGCAATAGACAGCTATGGTAGTTTGTTAAAAAAATGGTTTGATACCGGAGAATTAGATATGAACGAGGTGCACCCTTATATATCTGAAGGCTTTGGCGAAGACTTTTTACCCCAAAACTATGACCGCACAGCCATAGACCACTTTGAAAAAGTAACCGATAAAGCAGGTGCCGTAATGGCAAGGCGCATAACTAAGGAAGAAGGCATTTTTGTGGGCTATTCTGCCGGTTCGGTAATAGCGGGGCTAAATCAGCTAAAAGACCGCCTAAAACCTACCGACCTTGTGGTGGTGGTGTTCCACGACCACGGCAGCCGCTATGTGGCTAAGGTGTATAACGATGAATGGATGCTTGACAGGGGATTTTTGGAAGTGCAAACCGTTCGCGAACTGCTTAGCGCACTTGGCAGAAGACGCTTAGTTACCCTAAACGAGACCGACACCATTGCCAAAGCTATGGAAACCATGAAAAAGTATGACATTGAGCAAATACCCGTGAAAGACCCCGCAGGGGAAATTACCGGCACTATATCGCAGTCTGGGCTGTTCAACAAAATGATAGCCGGCAATCTGCAAAAAGAACAACCTATATCTGCCATTGCCGAACCACCGCTACACATAGTGGACTTAGAATGCCCCGTAGATAGGCTATCTGCCGTAATTACCAAAGAAACAGCCGCAGCATTAGTACGAGACGAAAGCGGGCAATACCACATCCTTACCCAGTATGACCTACTCAATGCCCTTGCCAAAGCATAACCAATATTTAATGATAAAATAGCGGTGCTGTTGGGTCATCATTACCATATATGTAAAATTGTGTTTACCTTTATTGCGGTTTTTATAAGTAGCATATTTTACACCGATGCCACCGGCAAATACGAAACCAACCGCCTCCCCGATGGCGACTATTCAGTCCACTTTGTATATCCCAATGCTAAATACCTCACCGTAAGCGGCATCAAAATGAAAACCACCCTCATTACCCTCAACCTCAAAGCCGACCAACCCGAATCCGACACCACCGCCACTTACGATGCCCTCATGCCCAAAGTAGAACCACCAAAGGGGGTGAAGAAGTAGGGGGGAAACTACTTAAATTATTTCTATTATAGCAATATGGTGCTAACAAAACTTTCTTATAGTTCTAATCGCAGAGAATTAAAGGACATAGAACTTGAGAAACTAAATCTTATAGTTGGTAAAAATGCTACCGGCAAGTCAACCATACTTGCCATAATTGATGCATTGGCTGAGTTTATAACTCAAAAAAGAAAAATAGAGGTAGCTACAAGCTGGGACTTAGAATTTACGAATAATGCTAATCAAAATGTAAGATACAAATTCAATACTACTCTTAATGGAGATACTAAAGATTTTGGGGTATCATCTCTGGTACCTTATGAGCAGATATTTGTAAATAATGAAGAGGTAGTAAAGCGAACAAATGCCGGTGAGGCTCAAATTAAAAACAATAATACGAAAGGGTTTGAGGTTATCAATCCACCGGAGGATAACTTAATATTGCATTCTGTTAGGGACGTTAATAAATATCCCTATTTGGAAGATTTAGTACGATGGGCAAAAAATGCTTATCTCTTTCAATTTAGCAATATCACAAACAAAGAACAAAATCCATTACAGAATAATATCATTGCTGATCGTGTTGTACCTTCTTTATTCCCAATGTTAGATGAGGGAAATAAGGAAAGTTTAATTAAAGATTTTAATGCTACCGGTTACAGTATTTCATCAATAGTAGCAGAGGAAACGTATGACAACATGTTCATATTATACATTAAAGAAGAAGGGATTAAAAGTAAAATAGAGCACTACAACCTATCGCAAGGCATGTATCGCAATCTGTCTTTGCTTATTTTTATAGAATACCTGATTAGCCATAAAAAGCCGGGTATGATACTGATTGATGATTTTTGTGAGGGTTTGGACTATGAAAGAGCACAAAAATTAGGCAAATTGGTGTTTAGCAAATGTAAAGAAGCAGATATTCAGCTGATAGCAACATCAAACGACACCTTTTTGATGGACAGCATTGAGCTTGATTATATGAATATCATAACCCGGACTGGTAATGAAATACGCACAATCAACCGCAGGAATCATCCTAAGTTATTTGAAGATTTTGAGTTTACCGGACTGTCCAATTTTGACTTTTTTTCCTCAAATTTTATAAAAAAAAAGTGGGCATGATTAAAATAAGCTTGTTTGTTGAAGGGCAAACAGAACTTATATTTATGCGGGAATACCTTCTTAAAATGTATGAATATCAAGGCATTGCCCTTAAATGTTATACTTTGAAAAATGATACCCTGGTGGACGCTGAATATGACTATCTTAATGACGATGCAGATTATTATTTTCAAATCATTAATGTTGGTAATGATAATTCTGTATTAACAGTATTATTGAAAGTATAAGCCCTTTTGTTCCTAATAATAATAATAATGATGATGATGATGA